>JAHEKO010000075.1:3190-11252 GCA_024638355.1 Acidobacteriota bacterium | reverse complement strand
AGGTAGCTCGCCGGCAGGCCAGGAAAGGTAGCGGGAGAGGTCGGCGACGTTCTGCTGATGCACGCCCCCGAGATACGAGAACGCCGAGACTCCGACCCCCAGCAGGTCGACGCCGCGGTACTGAGCGTCCTGGTAGACGAAGGCGTGCCGCCGCGGATCTCGCACCGCCGAGTAGGCGCTGCGCACCGTGTAGCCGGCCGCTTCGAGCCGTTCGAATCCGGCCGCGAGACGCGCTCGTTTCTCCGACCATCCGGCCGGCAGCTCGGCGCCGGCGCCATCGCGGATCGATCGGTAGAGCGGCGTGTTGTGGGGAATCTCCAGGAGGTAGATCGTGACGCTCTCGGGAGCCAGCGCGATGACCCGCTCGAGGCTCGAGAAGAACGACCGGTCCGTCTCACCGACCAGGCCGGCGATCAGATCGATATTGACCACGTCGAAGCCCACCCGATCGATGGCCGCGAGGGCGCGCTCCACGTCGGCCACCAGGTGCAGACGCCCGTTCGCCCGGAGCACCCGGTCGTCGAGCTGCTGGACGCCCAGGCTGAGGCGCGTCACCCCGAGCTCGCGCAGCGCCGCGAGCTTGGCCGCGGTCACCGACTGCGGCGCGCACTCGAAGGTCACCTCGCGCGCGTCACGCCAGTCGAAGAAGCCGCGCATTCGCTCGAGCAGGCGGCGAATGCGGCCGACCGACAGCAGCGACGGCGTGCCGCCGCCGAAGTAGACGAACGACGGCGAACGGCCGGCGAGATACGGCCGCTTGGCGTAGAGCTCGAGCTCGCGCACCAGGGTGTCGAGGTAGGCGTCGATCTCGCCCGAACGATCGTCGTGAGACAGGTAGTAGCAGTAGCGGCAGCGCTGCGAGCAGAAAGGGATGTGAGCGTAGATCCCGAACGGTTCCTCGCCGGACGAAGGCCGCGCCAGCCGCCGCCTGAAAGGCACGACCTCCGACTCGGCCCAGTAGTGAAACGGCGGGTAGGCGGAGACGAAGTAGCTACCGAGAAGGGGCTCTGGGTCGCTTGTCACGTTGGATCGCGCTGTTCTCCTACGTCGACGCTAGCAAGCGCCTGCGAGCGAGACAGCCACCCGCTGGGGTGGTTTCGCCTCACCCCTTCCCGCGCCGCGATCAGAATCTGTAGCCGAGGCCGAGCAGTACGATCCAGGGATCGATGTCGAGAGTCGCGGAGTCCGGCTCGTCGGTCTCGGCGGACGCGATCATGTAGCGAACCGCGCCGGAGAACATCATGCCGCCCTGGCCGAACGGGACGTCGAGACCGAGGGTCGCGCCGTAGGCGAAATCGTCCTTCACGTCGACTCGTTCTCCGAGCAGCTCGATGTCGTCGAAGAAGATCCAGCCGACGAACGGACCACCGTAGAGGTCGACCTTCTCGCTGCCGCCGAAGTGGAAGTTGGAGCCGACCAGGAGCGGGGTCATGCCGCTGCTGGCCTGCGCCGCGATGGTGTCGGTCGACTCGAACAGGATCGTGTTCGTCGCGTCGTCCGTGAGCCGTGCCGTCTCGGTACCCGTGAGGTCGACGTCGGGGTCGGCGTTCATCAGCGCGAAATCGAGGCCGAAGAGCTCGTTGAACCGATACTCGAAATCGACGCAGAAGCCGAAAGCGTTGTCGGCCTCGACGTCGATCTGCTCGACCAGCGTGAGCGTCGTCCCGTCACCCAGCGGGATGCTGTCGCTCTCGGTCTGGCGCAGATCCCCGGTCGGGTTGACGGATGCCCCGACAATCCGCAGCAGCGGGCCCTCGGTGGCGGTGGCGGCGCCGGCGACGAGCATGAGTAGAGCGGTCACGGCGAATAACGATCTCCCGAATCTCATGGGAGCCTCCTTGTTGCGGCCTTCGGCAGCCCGGCCGCCTCGATGAGTCTCGAGAGCCCGCGGCTTTGCGGCCCCGGATCGCCCCAGGTGTGCGTTTGTCGAGCCTTCCACTCGCTTACAGCGGCCGGGAGACTCCCGCAAGACCCGGAGAGGTAGCCTCTCGACACCGGCCCCGCGGGTGGGACCGCGGCAGTAGGGCGGTGGGGAAAGCTACAGAGCCCGGTGGGTGAAGTCGCGCTTGCCGGGACCGTAGTCGGCCGCGACCTGGCCGCTCCCTTCGAGCAGCCAGCGCGAGGTGAGGAGCCCCTCCACGCCCACCGGGCCGCGGGCGTGGATGCGGCCCGTCGAGATGCCGACCTCGGCGCCGAGGCCGTAGCGGAACCCATCGGCGAAGCGGGTCGAGGCGTTGGCGAAGACGGAGGCCGAGTCGACCTCGTTCAGGAAGCGGTGGATCGCCCTGGCGTCGGTGGCGACGATGGCGTCGGTGTGGGCGCTGCCGTAGCGGTGGATGTGACCGATCGCCTGATCGATGTCGTCCACGGTACGCACCGCCAGGATCAGGTCGCCGTACTCGGTCGACCAGTCCTCTTCCGTGGCGGCGATCGCCTGGGGACAGTGCGGGCGCGCCTCGCCGTCGGCGCGCAGCTCGACGCCCGCTTCGCGCAGCGCGCCGGTCACCTGTTGCAGGTGAGGCAGAAACTCGCGATGCACCAGCAGCGTTTCGATCGCGTTGCACGCCGAGGGGTAGTCGCACTTGCCGTCGACCGCCAGCCGCACCCCCACCCCCGGGTCGGCGCTGGCATCGAGGTAGAGGTGGCAGACACCCTCGGCGTGGCCCAGCACCGGAATGCGCGTCGCACCCTGGATCGAGCGCACCAGCTCGCTCGAGCCGCGCGGAATCACCAGGTCGATCAGCTCGTCGTGGGCGAGGAGCGCCTGCGCCGCCTCCCGCCCTTCGACCCCCTGGACTACGTCCGGGTCGAGGCCCTCGCCCTCGACGGCGTCGCGCAGGCAGCCGATCAGCGCCCGGTTCGAGCGCAGCGCTTCGGCTCCTCCCTTGAGCAGAACGGCGTTGCCGCTGCGCAGCGCCAGCGAGCCGATCTGGATCACGGCGTCGGGACGGCTCTCGAAGATGATCAGCAGGACGCCGATCGGGCTCCGCACCTGGCGCAGCACGAGCCCTTCGTCGAGCTCTGTCTTGCGCAGCGAGTGCCCGAGCAGGTCGCGCTGGCCGGCGAGCTCCATCACCCCCTGACGCAGGGTGGTGAGCTTGGCGGCGGACAGCTCCAGTCGCCCCATCAGTGGCGCCGCGAGCCCGCTCGCCTCGGCGGCCGCGAGGTCCTCGCGGTTCGCCTCGATCAGGTCGTCGCCCCTGGCGCCCAGAAGATCCGCGAGGCCCCCGAGAATTCGATCGCGGGTCGCGGCCGGCGCGCTGCCCAGCTCGCGCTGCGCTGTGCGCGCCTTCTCCGCCGGCTCCCTCATCGCTCCAGCACCATGTGATCCCTATGCACCAGGGCGTGGTGATTCCGGATGCCGGCGGGCGGCTCGCCCCGGCACCACCGCCGCGCGCCCTCGGCATCGCAATACGCCATGCCGCGGCCGACCAGACGACCGCCCGGGTCGCGCAGCTCGACGACGTCGCCGGGCCGGAAGTCGCCGGTGACGCGGCTCACGCCGGCGGCGAGGAGCGACGACCCACGCTTCGTGAGCGCCTCGACCGCGCCCGCATCGAGCTCGAGCGTGCCCCGCGACCTCGCGGCGAAGGCGATCCAGCGCCGCTTCGCCGCCAGCTCGCCGCGCACGGGAAACCAGGTGCCGACGTCGTCGCCGGCGAGCGCCCGCTCGAGCGCGCCCGGGGCGACGCCCGACGCGATCACCGCCTGGCAGCCGGCGCGGGCGGCGACGTGGGCGGCTTCCACCTTGCTCTTCATTCCGCCGCGCCCGGACCCCGAAGCGCTGCCGGCCGCCGACTCGACGCCTTCGCCGGCGGTCGTGATCGTCGACAGCAGACGCGCGCCGGGGTCGAACCGCGGATCTCGATCGAAGACCCCGTCGACGTCGGTCAGCAGCACCAGCAGATCGGCTCCCAGCTTGGCCGCCACCAGAGCCGACAGGCGGTCGTTGTCGCCGAAGATCGCCTGAGCTTCGTCCTCCGCATAGGCCAGCTCCTCGGTGGAGACCGCGTCGTTCTCGTTGATCACCGGGATCACCCCGCGCCGGAGGAGCGTCATCAGCGTGCTGCGCAGGTTGAGATAGCGCAGGCGGTCGGCGAAGTCGCCCTCGGTGAGAAGCACCTGGCCGCAAAGGAGGCCGTGGGCCGCGAAGCCCTGCTCGTAGAGCCCCATCAGCCGCGTCTGGCCGACCGCGGCGCAGGCCTGGCGCTCTTCGAGATCGACCGGCACGCTGTCGAGGCCGAGCGCTCCGGTGCCCAGCCCCACGGCGCCGGAGCTGACGATCAGCACCTCGCGCCCGCGGTCGCGCAGGCCGGCCGCGGCCCGGATCACGTTGTCGAGCCGCGCCGGCACGACCCGCCCTGCGTCGCCGGCGATGACGCGCGTGCCGATCTTGACGACGATCCGCCCCGCCGCGGCCACCTGCGGCCGCCGAGGCGCGCCGACGCTCGAGGGCTGCGCTGAGCTCACGAGAAGAAGTCTAGCTGGTCACCCCCCTCTCCCTCGATCCCTCTCCCGGGTTCGGCTTCGCTGGCTCTTGCTTGATCGTCGGGAGGCCGGGGCGTGCTGGTGCCTAGACCTTGATGAAGATCCGGCGGCGGTAGAGCGCCGCCATCGCCAGCCACCAGAATGCCAGGTAGGCCAGCGCGAAGGCCAGCGAGCCGTTCAGCGGCCCGGCCCAGGAGACGAACAGATGCCGGTAGATCCAGCCGTAGAGGGCGCTGTCCTCCATGCCCACTCGTATCCAGATCAGCAGGTCGGTGCCGAGGCCCGACAGCACGTAGACCGCGATCGCGTTGAGTCCGAAAACGATCGCCGGGCGCGCCCACGCGCGGTAGCCGAGGCCGTCGATCAGCCAGTAGCAGAACGCCAGCCCTTCGAGCGCCGCGCCGGCGGTGAAGAGGACGTACGAGCTCGTCCACAGATTCTTGTTGAGGGGAAACCAGATCGACCAGGCGAGCCCGGCGAGAATCGCCAGCCAGCCGGCCGTGAACATGCCGGCGGCGATCTCCGAGCGCTCTCGGCGGGAGCGGATCCAGTGGCCGGTGAAGACGCCGAGCAGGGTGGTGGCGACGGCCGGCACCGTGCTCGCCAGCCCCTCCGGGTCCCAGGTGCCCTGGTACATGCGGCCCGGCAGGAGCCAGCCGTCGACCCAGGCGGCGAGGTTGCCTTCCGGCGTCAAGACGCCGGCGCCCTGACCCGGCACCGGGATCAGCTCGAGCGCGGCCCAGTAGCCGGCCAGCAGACCGGCCGTGGTCCAGGCGAGAGCCCGGCGCGAGAGCCTCAGCACCAGGAGAGACGCCACCAGGTAGACCACCGCGATCCGCTGCAACACGCCCGCGACACGCAGCTCGCTCAGCCGGAACTCGGGGAAGGCGCTGAGCAGCAGGCCGAGGGCGAAGATGATCAGAGCCCGGCGCACCACCTTGCCCACGACCCGTCGCCGCTCGCCCTCTTCCAGCCGCCGCCCGAGCGAGAAGGTCATCGCCACGCCGACGATGAAGAGGAAGAACGGGAAGATCAGGTCGGTGGGCGTGCAGCCGTGCCATTCGGCGTGGCGCAGCGGCGGGTAGACGTGCGCCCAGCTGCCCGGGTTGTTGACCAGGATCATCGCGGCGATGGTCAGGCCGCGGAAGGCGTCGAGCGAGTCGAGTCGATCGGAACGGACCGGCATTCGGGGACCGACCGATTCTGTCACCCGCGCGGCGGCGATAATGGGTGAATGCGAGTCGGTGCCCTGCTTGCCGCCCTGCTTCTGACCGGCCACCTCGAGCCGGCGCCCCCCGCGAAAGCCGAGATCGCGATCCACTTCGAGGCGCTGAAGAACCTGCCGGCCGAGGGGGGCTTCCGCGCGCTGCTGACCCTCACCCCGCGCGGCTCGGAGGGGCTCGCCGGCAGCGGCTGGCGGCTCTACTTCAACACCATCGCCGAGATCGACTCGACGGGCCCGGCGTCTCGAGCGCGGCTCACCCGGGTCAACGGCGACCTCTGGCGCCTCGAGCCGGAGGACGGATTCGAGCCGGTAGCGCCGGAAGAGAGCCGCGAGATCCCGCTTGCCGGCGGCGGATCGCTTTCGAAGGCCTCGGACGCGCCGGCGGGCTACTACTTCGTCTGGGGCGACGGCGGCGTGACGCAGGCGGTCACCGAGACCACCGTAGGCCCGATCGCCACCGCTCCCGACGCCCGGGTCCCGAGGCCGGCCGAACGCCATCGGGCGAACCGCGCGGTGAATCGACTCGACCGCGCCGCGGTGGGGGCGATCACGCCGACGCCCGTCCGCTACCGGGAAGGCGACGGGCGGCTGCGGGTCGACCGCGGTTGGCGAATCGTTCACGACGCCCGCCTCGCCAGCGAGGCCGCCTACCTGGCCCACGCCCTCGGGGCCCGCCTGGGCTCCCCGCCGATCGTGGCGGAGGAATCATCCGGTGGCGCGGGCACGATCTCGTTGCGGCTCGACGCGAAGCTCGCCGGCGAGGCCTATCGCCTGGCGATCGACCGCCGAGCCGGCATCGAGATCGTCGGCGGCGAACCCGCCGGAGTGCTGTACGGCATTCAGAGCCTGCGCGCGCTGCTGTCGCCGGCCGTCGGCGTGGCGGACGCGGTCGAGCTACCTGAGGCCAACGTGGAGGACGCGCCGCGCTTCGCCTACCGCGGCATCCACCTCGACGTGGCGCGCAACTTCCAGCCGCGAGCGGCGGTCGAGAAGCTGCTCGAGCTGGCCTCCTTCTACAAGCTCAACCGTTTCCACTTCCACCTGACCGACGACGAAGGCTGGCGGTTCGCGGTCGAGGGGCTTCCCGAGCTGACCGAGGTGGGCGGACGGCGCGGCCACCAAACG
The DNA here is from genome assembly GCA_024638355.1 of Acidobacteriota bacterium. GTDB lineage: Bacteria > Acidobacteriota > Thermoanaerobaculia > Multivoradales > JAHEKO01 > JAHEKO01. The sequence continues at coordinate 4,414 of JAHEKO010000075.1, read as the reverse complement.
GACGGCGTGGCCTGGCTGCCCCCCTCCTTCGGCTCCGGCCCCGACCCGGGGCGCGCGCCCGGAAGCGGCCACTACACGCGCGCCGATCTCGTCGCCATCCTGCGCCACGCCCGCGAGCGCCATATCGAGGTCGTGCCCGAGATCGATCTGCCGGGGCACGCGCGCGCCGCCATCCGGTCGATGGAGGCTCGCTTCGATCGCCTGCTCGCCGCGGGGCGGGCCGATGCGGCTACGGAGCTGCGGCTCCTCGAGCCCGAGGATGCTTCCACCTACCGGTCGGTCCAGGGCTGGGACGACAACGTGGTGAACGTCTGCCTGCCCTCGACCTATCGCTTCATCGAGCGGGTGGTCGACGAGGTGGCGTCGATCTGGGCCGAGGCCGAAGCAACCCTGACGGCAATCCACGTCGGCGGCGACGAAGTGCCGCACGGCGTCTGGGAGGGGTCGCCGGCCTGTGCCCGGCTGATCCGCGAGTCGACCGAGCTCCACTCGGTCGCCGACCTGCCCGGCTACTTCGTGCAACGCGTCGCGGGCCTCCTCGCGGAGCGCGGGCTCGCGACCGCCGGCTGGGAGGAGATCGCCCTCGTCGAGGAGGAGCGCGACGGGCGATCCATCCGCCGGCCCGACCCGAGCCGGATCGACCTCGGCCTCCAGCCGTACGTCTGGAACAACGTCTGGGGCTGGGGCTCGGAGGACGTGGGCTATCGGCTGGCCAACGCCGGCTACCCGGTGGTGCTGGCCAACGCCACGAACCTCTACCTCGACCTCGCCTACGAGGCCCACCCGCTCGAGCCCGGCTACACCTGGGCGGGCACCGTCGACACCCGCAAGGCCTGGGAGATGGTGCCGCTCGACATCTACCGCTCCGCCCGCGAGGACCGCCGCGGGCGGCCGCTCGACCCCGACGCGTTCGCCGGCAAGGAGCGGCTGACCGACGCCGGCCGCCGGCGGGTGCGCGGCATCCAGGCCCAGATCTGGGGCGAGAACGCCAAGAGCCCGGCGCTCTTGGAGTACCTCGCCTTCCCCAAGCTCCTCGGCCTCGCCGAGCGCGCCTGGGCCGCGCCCCCCGGGTGGGCGGCGATCGACGACCCGGCGGAGCGCGAGCGGCGCAGGGAAGAAGCCTGGAACGAGTTCGCCAACCGCCTCGGCCGGATCGAGCTGCCGCGCCTCGACCGCTTCGCCGGCGGCGTCGCCTACCGCCTGCCGCCGCCCGGGGCGATTCTC
>JAHEKO010000075.1:0-3090 GCA_024638355.1 Acidobacteriota bacterium | reverse complement strand
TTGGCTGGGACGCAGGGATTCGAACCCCGATTCCACGGTCCAGAGCCGTGTGTCCTACCATTGAACGACGTCCCAACGGCTAGAAAATCTAGCAAACAGCAGCGTTTCCGTCAATCGACGGCGGCCGCGCGGGCGCTTTCGACCCAGACCCGGATGGCGTCGATCTCCTCGTCGTCGAGGAGATCCCGGTAGGCCGGCATGGAGAGCCGCTGACGCCGCCAGAAGTAGCGCACCAGCGGGTTGGATTCGAGCCGTGCGCTGGTTCCTTCGATCACCCATTCGCGGAACTCCTGCTCGTCTCGCACGAGGTCGGGATAGTTGCCGCCGACGAAGCCCGGGATGAAACCGCCGAGCGAGCCGGGATTGGCGACGCCGCCCGAGCCGTCGACGCCGTGGCACGAGAAGCAGCCGTTCGCGCGGGCCAGATCGCGGCCGCGGGCCGCGAGCTCGTCCGCCGGGCGATCGACGCGCTCGACCGCGGCGGCGAAGGCGGTCAGGTCCCGGAGCTCGGGCCCGGAGAGGACCTCGCCGTAGGCCGGCATCCGCACCCGCTGGCGCTCGAGGCGCGCGGCCGCCGCTTCGTCGTCGCGCCAGCTGCGCGGAGCGCCGAAGCGGATGATCTCTTCGATCTCCCCACGTGACTCGGCGTACATCATGGCGTTGCCCTCGGCGAACCGCGGGACGCTGCCCCAGCGGCTGCCGGGATTCGGGATCTCGGTCTTGGCGAGCGACCAGTGGCAGCCGAAGCAGCCCTGCTCTTGGGCGAGCAGCCGGCCGCGGAGGATCGGGTTGAGCTCGCGGCGCCAGAGCACGGCGCGGCCCGCTGGCGGGATCGCCGCCAGCAGAGCCAGCCCGGCGAAGGCCGCGAGTGCCAGCTTCTTCAGTCGGGTGCGCCCGGCGCTCAGGCGGCTGCCTTGGCTCCGGTGACCTTGACCACCTTCATGCCGTCGCGCTCGGAGAGCTCGCCGGACACCTCGGCCTTCTCGCCCGCGAGATCCTTGAGCGCCTCGAAGGGCTCGCCGTTCTTGTGGTCGGCCGAGAGCAGCACCAGGGTGCCGTCGTCGGTCAGGAGGCCCATCGGCTGGCCGGCCTTGACGCAGGTCTTGGCGCAGCCGGCGTGATCCGCCCCCTTGGCGCCCTGCCCGACGTAGCACGCCAGGTCCAACACCTCACCGGTCCAGCTCCCTTCGTGCATGTCGGCGGCCACGTTGGCCCCCACGGCGAGCAGCACTACCAGGCAGAGAAATATCACGGTCCTCTTCATTTATCGACTCCTCTCTCAGATTCGAGAAGGCACAGTATAGCCTCGGGTATTCGACGCCTTCTCTCGAGGTACGGTGCCGCGCTCGTTCCAGATTGTTCGGGAGCCTCGGGGCGGGTTAGGCTGACGAGCGATGAGCGACGACCGACCCGCGGGCCCGAGCCCGGCTTCGACCGTCGGGGGCGCCGATCTCCGCGCCTCGAACGTGTCGAAGCTCTATCGGTTTCTCGGCGAGGCCGGCCGCGACTTCGACTGGTCGCACATCGAGATCGCCGACTACAAGCCCGAGGACGACTCGTGGCGCGGGGTGACGCGGCGGGTGTTCGTCGGCGAATCGGGAGAGTCGCCCCTCTTCCACCTCCGCTACTTCGAGATCGAGCGCGGCGGCTACACCACCCTCGAGCAGCATCGCCACGAGCACGTGATCGTCGCCATTCGCGGCCGCGGCGAGCTGGTGATCGGCTGCGAGACACGCGAAGTTGGCTTCGGCGACGTCGTCTACATCGCGCCCGACGATCCGCACCAGTTCCGCAACGACGAGCGCGACGAGCCGTTCGGCTTTCTGTGCATCGTCAACGCCGAGCGCGACCGGCCGCGGGGCGCCGACGTCCGCGCGTGTCCGATCTGCGAGTAGCAGCGGCGCAGTAGGAATCTGGTGAGAGAGGGTCAGGCCAGCTTGGCGAGCAGCTGCCCGGTGCGGCCGAGCGCTTCGGTCAGCTCGCCGGTGGGAATGCCGTACCCGACTCGCAGGTAGCCCTCGAGGCCGAAATGGCTGCCGGGAACGACGAGCACGCTCTTCTCGCGTCGCAGGCGATCGGCGAGCTCGACCGAGGCGACCGGATACTCGTACTTGACGAGGGTCATCGCGCCGGCGGCGGGGCGCACCAGCTCCAGGCCGTCTTGGGAGTCGACCCAGCTCCGGAGCAGCTCGAGATTGTTGACCACCAGCTCGCGGTTGCGGCCCAGGATGCGGGCTAGCGTCGCCGGCTCCAGAGCGCGCGTCGCCAGCTCGTAGCTGAGCGTCGCTGCGGTGATCGAGGTGTAGTCCTTGCGGCCCCAGAGCTCCTCGATCATCTCCTCGGGGCCGATCACCCAACCAACCCGCAGGCCGGGCAGCCCATACGCCTTCGACAGGCTGCCGGTGAGAATCACCCTGTTGCAGCTCCCCCAGAAGCTCGGCGACGGCTCGCCGTCGTGCTCGGTGCCGCGATAGATCTCGTCGGCGACGATCCAGGCGCCGACCGACGCCGCCAGATCGACGATCCGCGCCATCGACTCCCGGCTCAGCACGGCGCCCGTCGGGTTGTTCGGATTGACCAGCGCGACCATCCGGGTCCGGGGAGTCATCGCGCGCTCCAGCTCCTCGAGGTCCGGCTGCCAGGCGAGCTCGGGGCGCAGATGAAACGGCTCGACGACGGCGCCGAAGCCCTCCGCCAGACCCTGGATCTGCAGGTAGTTCGGCACCATGTAGGCGATCTCGTCGCCCGGCTCGAGAAGCCGCCAGGCGCAGATGAAGTTGGCCTCGATCGTTCCGTTCGTCACCAGCACGTTGGCGGCCTCGCAGCCCAGGTGAGCCGCGATACGCCGCCGCAGCTCGAGCGGCCCGTTGGTCTGGGCATAGCTCAGCGGCCGCTCCATGAGCGCTCTCATCTCCCGCTCGTCCACCAGATCGGCCGCGCTCAGCGGGTGGACTCCCGACTCGGACAGGTTGTACTCGACCTCGTGCTCGTAGAGCGACTGGAAGCGCTCGAGGTGAAAGGGAGCGATACGCACGAATTGGGACTATCCCACACCCGATCGAACGCGCCCGGCACGGGTCCGGGCGCTAC
>JAHEKO010000074.1:9406-11255 GCA_024638355.1 Acidobacteriota bacterium | reverse complement strand
CGGTGCTCTTCGATACGGCCAAGCCGACCGGAGAGGACGAGGACCTCGGCGCCCCCAATCGGGATTTCGCGGACGAGTTCGACCCGGCACCGGGCGTCGGCTCGGGCGGCCGGCGGGGCTCTGACTTTCAGAATGCCAAGCCGCTCGGCAAGGTCCTGATTCTCGCCGAAGATCTGATCGATTCGGACGCCGATGGCCTGATCGACGACCCCGACGACGAGGGCGAGTTCGAAGACCTGCGCTTCGAGTTCGACTTCTCGCACCCGGATGTCGGGCCGGTCTCGCTCTATCGCATGATCCTGATCGACGTCGAAGGCGGCGAGGCCCCGGCCGAGCTCTTTCTCTACGGCAAAGAGGGCGAAGAGCTCTTCTCGCTGACGCTTCCCAGCACCGGCGACAACGGCGTCGTGGAGATCAAGCTCGGCTCGGTCAACGAGCAGGGCGCCTTCTCACCGACGGAGAACGTCTACAAGATGGTCGTCAGGCTCCACGGTTCGGGCGCGATCAGCAGCCTGACCTTCAAGAAGCCCGAGGCTCCCGGGCCGGAGATCGACATCGAGAAGTTGACCAACGGCAAGGACGCCGACGACCCGACCTCGGACGACATTCCGCGCATCTGGGTCGGCGATCCTGTCACCTGGACCTATCGGGTCAGGAACATCGGTAGCGAGCAGTTGCAGAACGTGACCGTGACCGACGATCGTGGCGTGCAGATCAGCTGCCCCGAGACCACGCTGGAGGTCGGAGACTCGATGGACTGCACGGCATCCGGAATCGCGGCGGACCTCTACGCCGGAGATGCCTACACGGAGGCGCCGATGGGCAGCTGCCCGGGCTACAAGGAGCGGCGTCGGCTCTACGCCAACGTGGGCTTCGCCGAGGGCGTCGGCACGATCTCGGAGTCCGCGACTTCGGACAGCGATCCGAGCCACTATTGCAGCCGGGAGAAGGGTCCCTGCATCACGGTTCGCAAGCAGGAGAAGGGTCCGGATACGCGCGGCTTTCCGCGCGGCTCGGAGGTGACCTTCGAGATCGAGGTGAAGAACTGCGGACCCGTGGAGCTTACCGAAGTGACGGTGTCCGACGAGCTGGCGCCCGACTGCGACCGCGAGCTCGGGTCGCTCGCGGGGTGGCAGAGCGAGACCTACACCTGCAGCGCGCCCGGCTCGGCAGCGAGCGGCGACGCCGAAGGCGGCTGCGGCTTCGAGAACAAGGTCATCGCCACCGGGAACGGCAAGGGTCAGAGCGTGCGCGACAGCGACACGTCCACCGTCGAGCTGGTCGACCTCGCCATCGACAAGTCGTTCGCCAGGGCCGAAGGGGGCAGCGCCTACTTCGAGATCAAGGTGACCAACAACGGCTGCGACCTCGACAGCGTCGAGGTAACCGACGAGGTCGCTCCCGACTGCGCTCGCTCGCTGGGAGCGCTGCCGGCCGGCGAGACCACCGGCTACACCTGCTCGATGAAGCTCGAGAACGAGGCGTGCGCGGAGGGCGCGCGGGGCGGCGAAACGGTCAGCGCGTGCGACACCGCCACCTTCGGCGGCGGGCCGGGCCCCGGGCCGGGTCCGGACCCCGAGCCGGAGCCGGAGCCCGAGCCCGAGCCCGAGCCGGATCCGAACGGCGATCGCAAGGCGTCCAACTGGCTGCTCTTGCTGGCGCTGCTGCTGCTGATCGGCGGGGGACTTTTCGCCTGGAATAGGATGAAGGCGGGATAGGCTAGAGCTCTCGATGATCCTGTCGCTCGTCAACGTCAAGGGCGGCGTCGGTAAGACGACGACCGCGGTCAATCTGTCGGCCACCTTCGCGGCCAGCGATCTCAAGGTGCTGCTGGTCGATCTGGACCCGC
>JAHEKO010000074.1:1829-9306 GCA_024638355.1 Acidobacteriota bacterium | reverse complement strand
TCGATGATCCTGTCGCTCGTCAACGTCAAGGGCGGCGTCGGTAAGACGACGACCGCGGTCAATCTGTCGGCCACCTTCGCGGCCAGCGATCTCAAGGTGCTGCTGGTCGATCTGGACCCGCAGGGCTCGGCCAGCTTCTCGCTCGGCGTTCAGCGCGACGACGAAGGGGCGACGCTGGCCGACGTTCTGCTGGGCGGAGCGCCGGCGCGCGAAGCGGTTCGCGCGTCGGAGGTTCCCGGGCTCGACCTGCTGGCGGGCTCGATCGGTCTGGCCGGCGCCGAGCTGGCCCTGGCGCGCAAACGCGCCCCCGAGCGGCTTTTCGAGCGCGCGTTGAAGCCGATCCGCTCCGGCTACGACGTGGTGGTCATGGACTGTCCTCCCGGGCTGTCGATCCTGACGCTCAACGGCCTCGCCGCGGCGACCGGGTACATCCTGCCGGTGGTGCCGCACGACCTCGTGCACGAGGCGCTCGATCGCTTCTTCGACGCCTGGGAGGGGCTCGAGGAGTCGCTCGACGCGCGGCCCGAGCTCCTCGGCATCCTGCTGAACATGGTGGACAAGAGGACGCTGCTCACCGAGGAGATGGTGCGCCAGATCCGCAAGGCCTACGGTCGTGCCGTGTTCAGGAGCGAGATTCCGATCAACGTCCGCCTGGCGGAGGCGCCCGCCTACGGCATGTCGATCTTCCAGTACGAGCGGTGGTCGCCCGGCGCGCACGCCTACCGGCTGCTCGGCGCGGAAGTGCTGCGCCGCGCTCGGAAGGCGAGGCTGCTCTAGCCTGACCTCGTCGGAGAGCTCGTGTTCGAAGGAGTTCATCTACCGACGCTCAACGCGTTTCTCAACGCGCTCGCCGCCCTCTGCCTGATCGTCGGCTATCGCTTCATTCGGCGGCGCGAGGTCGCCGCCCACCGCGCCTGCATGGTGGCGGCGTTCACCTGCTCGATCCTCTTCCTGGTCTCCTATCTCGTCTACCACTATCAGGTCGGCTCGGTGCGCTACCAGGGAACGGGAGCGCTGCGCACCGTCTACCTGACGATCCTCGCGACCCACACCGTTCTCGCCGCCGCGGTGCCCTTTCTGGCGGTGATCACGCTGGTGCGCGCACTGCGCCAGCGCTTCGATCGCCACCGCGCGATCGCGCGGTGGACCCTGCCGATCTGGCTCTACGTCTCGGTGACGGGAGTGGTCATCTACCTGATGCTCTACGGCGCGCCCTGGGGGTGATCCCGCTCCTCCTCGCCCTGCTGCTGCTGGGCTGCTCGGCGGCGCCGCCGCCGGTGCTGGCGCCGTTGGCGGAGAGCGAGTCGCGCCGCCCGGTGGTTCTGGTGCCCGGAGTCACCGGGGCCATGCTGCGAGACGCGGAGACGGGTCGGGTGATCTGGGGGCGGGGCGCCGATCTCCTCGGTCCCCGCGACGGCGGCCACTCCCTGGCGCGGCCGCTCTCCCTGCCTCCGGGCGCCGACTCGGGCGTCGAGGCCTTCGCCGTCATCGAGCAGATCCGTCTCTTCGGCGGCCTGGTGCGCAAGCCGATCTACGGCCCGATCGCCCGCATGATGGAGGCCAACGGCTATCGCCGGGGCGCGCTGGAGAGGCCCGATCCGACGGACGACTTCTTCCTCTTCGCCTACGACTGGCGGGACGATCTGACCGCGGCGGCGACGCGGCTGGTCGAGCGGCTCGAAGGCGTGCGGCGGGCGCGTGGACAGGAGCGGCTCGAGGTCGACCTGATCTGTCAGAGCGCCGGGGGCCAGATCTGCCGCTACGTCGCCAAGTACGGCGGCGCGCCGCTGGCGGCGGCCGAGGCAGGGACGGCGGGGCCCGCGCCGACCCTGCGCGTCGCCAAGGTCATCCTGGTGGGCACGGCCAACGGCGGCGCCACGCGCATCGTTCGCGAGCTCCATCGCGGCCGACGCTACGTCTCCTGGCTCGGGCGCAAGATACGGCCGGAGGTGCTGTTCACCTTCCCGGCGCTCTTTCAGGATCTCCCGGTCTACCGCGACGCCGCCTTCGTCGACGGCGACGGCGAGCCGCTGGACCTCGACATCTTCGCGGCCGACGTCTGGGTCGACAATCGGCTCTCGATCTTCAGCGACGAGAGCCGCTCGAGGCTGGAACGGAGCTCGAGCGAAGGGCCGTTCGGCGACGATGCCGTGCGGCGCGCCGCGGCCGAGACCTTTCTAGAGCTCGGGCGCCGGTTGCACGGCGTTCTGCGGCGCGATGCCGAGGGCTTCGCCAGCCGCTACTACTCGATCCAGAACGTCGATGACGAGACGCCGGATCGGGCGGTTCTCTTCGCCGGTCCGAACGGCGAGCGGCGGCTCCTCTTCACCGGCGACAGGGAGCTCCGCGGAATGGACGAGCTGCACGCCGCTGTCACCTCCGGGGGCGACGGCCACGCGACCGTCGCCAGCCAGCGCTGGCTGTCGCCGCAGGAGCTCGACGCCCTGGCGGCGCCGCCGCTCCACCTCCGCGGCGACCACTTCGCAATGATCCTCGACCGCCGCGCGCTCGAGGCTATGCTCCGCTATCTGGCCGACTAGCCGCTAGCTCTTCGCTCCGCGCAGCTCGCTGTAGCCCTTGGCGTCGATCCGCTCGCGGCCGGCGAGGTCGCGCGCGACGTCCTGCTCCCAGGCTCCCGCCGCCGCCTCGGGCCCGGCCTCGAGCATCATCAGCTCGGCGCCGAATCCCGAGCCGTAGGAGAACGCGGCCACCCGCTCGCCGGCGGCGAGTCCCTTCAGGGCCTGGGCGACCGAGATCCACAGCGAGGCCGTGTAGGCGTTGCCGCACAGGCGATTCCAGAGCATGGTGGGGTAGATCTTCTCCTGGAAGAAGCCGTCGATGCGCTCGGCGTTGAGGTCGAGGAACTCGCCGACCCGGTAGAACGCCTTGCGCACCATCTTGGGGAACGGCACGTGGAAGCAGATCGCTGCCAGCTCGTGCAGCACCGCTTCCGGATCGCGCTTGCCGATCATCGCCTTGAAGCAGTTCTCCGCCGCCCGCTTGTAGCAGTCGAGGGAGAGCTGGCCGTCGACTCGTGGGTAGCTCTCGCCCACCGGCCGCCAGAAGTCGAAATGGGGCTCGCTCCACGGGTAGGAGATCGGCTCGATGCGGGCGATCCGCGGCTCGTCGATCAACATCGCGACGCCGCCGGCCCCCTGCGTGGGCTCACCTGGATCGCCCTCTTCGTACATCGCCACGTCGGCCGCGACCACGAGGGCCGCCTGGTCGCCGGCGGCGCCCGACATGCGCCATTCGGCCGCCTGGCGCACGGCGAGGGTGCCGCCGTAGCAGGCGTGCTTGACCTCGTACGAGCGAATGGCGCCCTTCAGTCCGAGGTGGTCGGCCACCCAGGCGCTGAGCGGCCGGCTCATGTCGACCGCGGTCTCGGTGCCGACGGCGATCATGCCGATGCGATCGGCCGAGCCCCCCCAACGGTCGAGCGCCCGCCGGGCCGCCTCGGTGGCCAGCTCGACGACGCTGGTGTCGGGCGGGCAGATCGACATCTCTTCGCAGCCGAGGCCGATGGTGTACTTGTCGGGGTCCTGGCCGCGCAGCTGCGCGAGCTCCTCGACGGCCATGGAGAGCGAAGGAAAGTGCAGACCGATCGATGCGATTCCAGTCGGGCTGGCTGCCATCGCGTGTGCGCTCATGTTTTCTCCTCGGCGTTCGACCCGGGTCGCCTTGCGGCCCCGACCGTTTCCTGCGGTGATGTAAGCGGCGGATGGTAGCACAGGAGCGGCGCGGCGCCCTGTGGAGCGACTGACCCGCGGGTCAATTGCGGCGAGCCGGGCTCATCCGCCGCCTCACGGCGAAAGCCGGCGGAAAGGGCGAGGCTAGAGCTCGAGGTGGGCCTGCGCGGGCTCGTCCACGGCCTCGCCTTCGCCCGCCGAGCCCTCGGCGTCGCCGAGGAAGACGAAGCGATCGAGGCCGCGCACGTACTGGAAGCCGCTGCCGCCGTTGCGGGTGGCGTCGCGGAGCTGGGCGAGCTTGGAGTCGAGGTTGTCGATGAAATGGAGAGCGATAGCCTCCGCGGTCATCGGCACCACCGGCGAGCCGAACTCGAGCCGGCCCTGATGTGAGAGCACCAGGTGCTCGAGATGGAGCCGCGTCGCCTCGGGAAAGCTCTCGATCGCGGCGCAGCGCTCGCGCAGCATGTCGCGGCCGAAGCTGACGTGGCCGACCAGCCGGCCGGCCTTGGTGTACTCGTTGACCGGCATCGCCCCGATCTCGTAGAGCTTGCCGAGATCGTGGAAGAGGACGCCGAGCAGCAGGAGGTCGCGATCCAGCTCGCGATAACGGTCGGCGATGCTCAGGGCGAGCTCGGCCATCGAGACGACGTGCTCGAGCAGGCCGCCGCGATAGGCGTGGTGGATGACCTTCGCCGCGGGGTGCTCCTTGAGCGCTCCTCCCCAGACCGCCAGCGACTCGGCACCCAGGCGATGGAGAAAGGGATCGCGCACTTCGTCGCCGTAGATCCGCTCGAGCCTCGACCAGAGCTCGCCGATGTCCTCGGGCGTGGACGGTATGAGGTTGGACTCGTCGAATCCGTGCTCGCGATCGGTCTCGGTCACCCGCCGGCAGTCGGTGACGCTGACCTGCAGCCGATCGCGATAGAGCTTGACGCTGCCGCGAAAGGCGACGAAGTCGTGGGCATCGTAGTCGCCGTCGAGCGCCTGGCTATCCGACCAGGCTTTGGCGGTGATCGAGCCCGAGGCGTCGGTGAGCTCCATGTCGAGGAACTCCCGGCCGTTGCGGTCCTGGCGCCGCTCCTTGCGACTCAGGAGGGCGAACCCCGCGACGTGATCGCCGTCCTGCCAGTCGTGGATCGGCTCGTTACGGCGTTTGGCGGCCATGGCGCCGCTTACTATACGGCAGTAGGCGGGCTGGCAGTCGAATTGCAGGCCGAGAGGAGTCCGCGCCGCGCAGCCGCGGTCGCAGACTCCCGACATGCAACTCTCGAACAGAACACGCCGCGCCCTTCTCGGTCTGTTGGCGTCGCTGCTACTGCCGGCGGCCGGATTCGGCGTTTCCGAGGAGTCCGGGGAGCCGGGCGCCGACGAGGCCAGGGTCATGCTGGACGAGAACGAGCTCCTGCTCGACGAGGCAGAGCTCTTGTTCGACTCGGCGATTGCGCTGGTCGACCGCGACGAGCGCGACCGCCTGCGCGAGCTCGACGCGGAGGCGCGGCGGGCCTGGGTCCAGGAGTTCCTGGGCCAGGACCCGGATCCGACCACGCCCGAGAACGAGCTGCGCGTCGGCGTTCAGCGCCGTCAGGCCCTGGCGCGCCACGAGTTCCTCACCCTGCTCGACCACCGCGCCATCGTGCTGTTCCTGAACGGGCGGCCGAGCCTGCGCAAGGAGATCGAGTGCGGCGCCACGCTCAACCCGCTCGAGATCTGGCACTACGGCACCCGGCAGCTCGTCTTCTACCAGCCGCGGCCCAACCGCCCTTACCGGCTCTGGGTCCCGCTCGACTCCAAGCGTTCCCTCTACAACGAGGAGATGGCCTACCTGCTGACCCAGCTCGGGGAAATCAACTTCAAGCGCCGGATCGACGTGCGGGCCTGCAAGGACGTGCGGCTCGTGGACGAGGCGACCGGCGTCGACGGGCTGCGAGGCTTCCGCAAGGAGCGGCCGACCAACGAAGAGATCGCGGTCTTCCGCGAGCCGCCGGCCGATCTGGCGGCATGGGCGCTGAAGGCGGCCGCCACCCCGCTCGAGGAGCTGCCGCCGCAGATCGCGGTGGACGACATCGCGCTCTCCTTCCCGGGCACGGTCCGCCAGCGGATGCTCGCGCGGGTGATGATCACCCTGCCCGCGGACGCCGAGCTCGAGAGCTATACCGACGAGAAGGGAACCGAGTACCGGCTCGTCGTGGTCGGCGTCGTCGAGCAGGCCGGGCAGCTGTTCGAGGAGTTTCGGGTGCGCTTCAAGCTGGCGCCGCCGCCGGAGGGCGTGGCGCTGGCCCTGGCCTTCGACCGCGCGTTGCGGCCGGAGCGCGAATTCGTGCTCCGCTTCCGGCTCGAGGACGAGCTCGGCGACGGTCAGCTCTACTTCAGTCGCAAGTTCACCGTGCCCGAGGAGCCGGACGCGCAGGCGGCGGAGCTGCCGGTGCCGGACGACGTCATGCTCACGATGGGCGAGGAGCTCGCCCTCAGCCGCATCGCCGGCCACGACAGCCTGCTGCTCGTGCCCCCCGACAGCGATCTCGTTCTGGGGCTCTGGCGCGCCGACGTTCTGGTCACCGGTCAGCGCATCGAGAGGGTCGTTTTCAAGGTCGACGGCGAGGTGCAGCTGACCCGCGGCCAGCCGCCCTTCACCGCCGAGGTGCGGTTGGCGCGCTACCCGCGCGAGCAGCTGATTCGGGTCGAGGGCTACGACGCCGAGGGCGAGCTGGTGGCCGCGGACGAGGTGGCGATCAACCAGCCGCGCGGCTCGTTCCGGGTGAGAATCGCCGAGCCGCCGGCGGGGGAGAGCCTGACCGGCAGGGTCACCGCGCGGGCGGAGGTCGTCGTGCCCGAGGAGCGGCGCATCGAGACGGTGGAGTTCCGCCTCAACGACACCCTGGTCGGCGAGCTGACCCGGGCTCCGTGGACGGCCGAGATCGACGTGCCCGAGGGCGGGCAGACCGCCTATCTGGCGGTGACCGCGATTCTCGACGACGGCAGCCGCAGCGAGGACATCCGCTTTCTGAACTCGCCGCAGTACCTCGAGGAGGTCGAGGTCAACCTGGTCGAGCTGCTCACCACCGTCCTCGACAACAACCGGCGGCCGGTGCCCGATCTCGAGCGGTCGGACTTCAGCGTCTTCGAAGATGGGCGGCCGCAGGAGCTGGCCAAGTTCGAGCTGGTCGACAATCTGCCCCTCGCGGTCGGTATCACCATCGACACATCGGGCTCGATGGCCATGCTTCTGCCCGAGGCGCAGCGGGCGGCGGTCGAGTTCCTCGACAGGGTTCTGACCCCGCGCGACAAGGCGTTCGCGGTGGGCTTCGCCTCGGAGCCGGTGCTGCTGATTCCGCCGACTGACGACGTCGGAGCGGTGGAGGCGGCGCTCGACGAGCTGCGCTCGATCGGCTACACGGCCCTCCACGACGCGGTGGTCTCGAGCCTCTACTACTTCCGCGGCCTCGAGGGCCGCAAGGCGCTCATCCTGCTCTCGGACGGCAACGACTCGGGCAGCTTCTATCCGTTTCGCGACGCGCTCGAGTACGCTCGCCGCAGCGGTGTGGTCATCTATACCGTCGGTCTGGACGTCGGCAAGCTGCAGACCGAGGTCCGCGGCAAGCTGAAGAACCTCGCCCGCGAGACCGGCGGCCGGAGCTTCTTCATCGACAAGGCCGAGGAGCTCCGGAGCGTCTACGCCGAGATCGATCTGGAGCTTCGCAGCCAGTACCTGCTCGCCTACACCTCCGACGCCCCGGTCGGGGACGACGAGGAGTTTCGCGTGGTCGAGGTCAAGGTGAAGGGCGGCCGCA
>JAHEKO010000074.1:0-1729 GCA_024638355.1 Acidobacteriota bacterium | reverse complement strand
CACATCCAGAGCCGGCTGGCCGGCCAGGTGGTCTCGCTCTGCAAGGGCCTCACCCTCTTTTCGGCCGGCGACAGCTGCGAGGGTCTCGACGTCGCGCTCTCCAATCCGAAGCTGCCGATGCCCGAGCCGGGCAAGGAGTTCGTGCTCGACGCGGGTCAGCTCGAAACCGAGGAGAGGGCGCAGCTCGACGCCTACCTCGCCCGCGGGCACGACCGGCAAGAGGACTGAGGCCGAATGGACGGGCTGCTCCGCGCCATCCTGCGCTTCTTCGGCACGACTTCGCTGACCGCGCTGGTCTTCGTCGCCGCGCCGCGCTCGTGGATGGTGTCGATCCACGCGGCGCTGGGAATGGGCGAGCTGCCCGAGGCTCCGATCGTCTTCTATCTGGCTCGCTCGACTTCGGCCTTCTACGCCCTCCTGGGCGGGCTCCTCTGGCTCGCCTCCTTCGATCCGCCGCGTCACCGATCCCTGCTGATCTATCTGGGCTCGGCGCTCCTCCTGCTGGGACTGGCGCTCTTCGCGATCGACTGGTTCGAGGGCCTGCCGCTCGTGTGGCGAGTGTGGGAGGGGACGGTGGTGACCGCGCTCGGGGGGTCGATCCTGGCTCTGAGCCGCCGGCTTCCCGCCGTCGATGAGTTGCGGTAGGATGGAGGGCCGGCGCACACCGGGCTCGCTCGCTTCCCGCCGCCGAAAAACAGCCATCCCACCACGCCGAGATCGGCGTTCCAGCTCCACACGGGGGTTCCACGCGCATGTCACCCAGAAGGCACCTGAACAGCCTCTTCTACTTCACCATCGAAGACGAGAGCATGTTGGCGGAAGCGTTCGCCGAGTTCGACGAAGACATCTTCGCCGTCACCTACAAGGTCGAGGGCAGTGAGGACGTCTTCGTGATGACCGCCGAGACGCGCGAGGCGATGGATCGCGCCGACGTTCCCTACAACCTGCTCGCCGAGGAAGATCCGAGCCGCATCTCGATCTACCACACGCCGCTTTCGAAGGAAGAGCTCGGCGACTACGAGGACGCGGTCAAGGCCCTCACCCTGGCCTACAAGGGCATCGCCGCGGCCTGCGTGGGCATCAACGGCGAGACGGATCTGGGCTTCGATCTGACGGACAGCATCCGCCACTACACCTATTTCACCGCGCCGGCGGGACACACCTTCATCTGGCGGCTGTTCCACAACCGCGACGACGCCGAGGCGTTCCTGGACAAGATCACGCTCGGGGATCGCAACGCGCTGAGCTGGGCGAAGACGATCCCGCTGGAGTCGTCGGACGAGCTGGTCGGCTTCCACTAGACCTGACCTTCTCACCAGGCCTCGATCGGTGAGCACGGCTTGAACCAACCGCCGCTGTTCGCGGAGACCTACACGGTTGCTCGACTCTGCGAGGAGGTACGGGCTCTCGTCAACGAGGCCTACTTTTCGCTCTGGGTGGTCGGCGAGGTGCAGCGCGTCAAGCGCCACCGCAGCGGCCACCTCTACTTCGAGCTGATCGAGAAGGGGTCGGGCGACAAGATCGTCGGGCGCCTCGACGCCGTCGTCTGGCGCAAGGACCTGGTGCGCGTTGAGGCCCTGCTCCGGCGCAGCGGTCTCGAGCTGGTCGAAGGCCAGCAGATCCGCTGCCGGGCGAATCTCGATTTCTATCCGCCCTTCGGCAAGCTCCAACTGGTGGTGCGCGAGGTGGACGCGACCTTCGCCGAAGGCAAGCTGGCCGCCAGGCGCCG
>JAHEKO010000073.1:9840-11335 GCA_024638355.1 Acidobacteriota bacterium | reverse complement strand
CGCCGGGGGCAAGAGTACCGGCTTAGATGCCGTGCGCACTGGGAATCGACTTCGGCGAAAAGCGGATCGGAATCGCGCTCTCCGACCGCGAGGGGCGCGTCGTCGTCAGCCTGCCGACACTGCTGCGTAGCGACGACCGCACCGCGGTCGAGGCGATCGCGGAGATCGCCCGGCGCGAAGGCGTCGAGCTGATCGTGGTGGGCGAGCCGCGCAATCTCGACGGAAGCTCGGGCCCGGCGGCCGAGCGCGCCGTGGGCTTCGGTCGCAAGCTCACGCGCGCCACCGGCCTCCCGCTGCGTATGATCGACGAGGCGTTGACCAGCCGCGAGGCCGAAAACCGGTTGCGGCAGGTCGGCGTCGATCCCCGCAAGCACCCCGAGCGCGTCGACGCCCTCGCCGCGCAGATGCTGCTCGAAGAGGCGCTCGGCCTGGTCGAATGAGGCTTTTCCGCTGGCTCGCCATGCTGCTGGTGCCGGTGCTGGCCGTTGCCGGCGCCGGCGCCTGGTGGACTCACCGCGAGCTGACCACCCCCTACGCCGGCTATGCCGAAGCCGAGCGCCTCGTCGACATCGTGCCCGGCTCGCCCGCCGGCGCGATTCTCGACCGTCTCGAGGCCGAGGGCGTGTTGTCGAACGCCGCGCTCACCCGCCTCTATCTGGTCTACGTGCTCGACGCCCCCTCGCTGCAAGCCGGCGAGTACCGCTTCGACGCGCCGCTGACGCCGCCACAGGTGCTCGACAAGCTGATCTCCGGCCGGGTCGTCACCTACCGGGTCACCGTGGTCGAGGGGCTGACGGTCGAGGAGACGGCGATTCACCTGGCCGACTCCGGATTCGGCGATCTCGACCGCTTCAGGGCGGAGATGGCGGCGACCGGGCGCGTCGCCGATCTCGACCCAGCGGCCGAAGACCTCGAGGGCTATCTCTTCCCCGACACCTACGCCTTCGCCCGGGGCACGGCGGAAGCGGTCATCGTCGACACCATGGTGCGCGCCTTTCGCAATCTGCTCGAGCGGGAGCTGGTGCCCGCCGGGTTCGTGCCCGAGCCCCCGGCGGTCCGCGAGCTGGTGACGCTCGCATCGATCGTCGAGAAGGAGGCGGCCCTCGACGAAGAGCGGGCGACCATCGCCGGCGTCTACGCCAACCGGCTGCGCCGCGGCATCGCCCTCTACGCCGATCCGACCGTGATCTTCGCGCTCAAGCGGCTGGGTCGCTGGGACGGGAACATCCGCAAGGCGGACCTGCAGATCGACTCGCCCTACAACACCTACCGCTACGCCGGCCTGCCGCCTGGCCCGATTGCCTCGCCGGGGGCGGCCAGCCTGGTCGCGGCCCTCGCACCGGCGGACGTTCCCTATCTCTATTTCGTCAGCCGGAACGACGGGTCGCACGTCTTCGCCACGACGCTCGCCGAGCACAATCGCAACGTCGCGGAATGGCAGAAGCGCTACTGGCGCGAGCGCTGGGCGCGCGAGCGGCGCCGCTAGCCTGCCCTT
>JAHEKO010000073.1:7721-9740 GCA_024638355.1 Acidobacteriota bacterium | reverse complement strand
AGACCCTCCACCTTCTCGATCGCATCGCCGTCGCGCTGCAAAACGCCTACGAGACCCGGATCGAGGGCGAGAGGATCACCCACGGCTTCCTCGTACCCGACTTCGTGCACCTGTCGAGCGAGGGGGAGGTTCGTCTGGTCGGATTCGAGTCGAGCGGCGGACTGCTCGAGCTGAGCCCCAGCTCTCCGACCCGCGCCCGACTCGCCGGGTACATCTCGCCGGAGGTGAACGCCGGGCAGCCTCCCGGGGCGAGCGACGACGTCTATTCACTCGGCTCCATTCTGGCCGAGCTGCTGACCGGCGAGCCGCTTCCCGCCCTCAATCCCGCCGAATCCAGCCGCTGGGTGGAGGCGGCGACCCTCGTCGAAGACGGAGCGCCGATCCCGGACGCCATTCGCCTCCTGCTCCGCGACAGCCTGCTACCGCGCGATCAGCGGATTCAGAGCGCGGGGCACTGGCACAAGGCGCTGATCGAGGCGGCCACCGCCCACGGGCATTCGGCAACCACGTTCGACGTGGCCTTCTTCATGCACACGCTCTTCGGCGCCGAGCTGGAAAACGAGGCCGAGGTGGTACGGGCCGAGCTCGAGGCCGAGATTCCCCCGCCGGAGCTGACGTCGGCCCTGCCGGCCATCGAGCCCGAGACCGAAACCGCGGCCCCAAGCCCGACGCGAGCCGCCGAGGAGTCGCCGGAGCCGCTCGCCGACCTCGACGACCTCGACGACGAGGAGCCTGCCGTTGCCTCTCCGCCGCCGGTCATGCTGACCGAGGCGAGAGCGCAGTCGGCGGTGGAAGAGCGCTCGAACCGGAGGTGGATCTGGATCGCCGCGGCCGCCCTGCTCGCCGCGGGCGGTGCCGCCGCCTACTTCTTTCTCGGTCCGCCGAGCGCGGACGCTCCGGCCCCCATCCAGGTCGCCGTCGCGCCGCGCGTGGACACCGTCGTGGCGCCGCCGCCGGTCGCCGACACCGTCGTGAGCGGGATCTCCGAGATGGCGCCCCCGCTTTCACCCGAGGAGCTCGAATCACAAGTGCGCTCGCTCGTAGCCCAGCGCGCCGGCGACCTGGAAGCCAACCTCAAGGCCGAGTACGACCAGCGCCTGGTGGAGCTGCGGCGCCAGCTGGAAGACGCTCGCCAGGCGACCTCGGTACCGGCCGAGCCCGAGGCCACCGCGGCGCCGGAGCCCGAGCCGGCTGCCGAGGCGCCGGAGGCGAGCGTCGATGCGGAACAGGGGCCGGCGCAACGCGACCCGGTGCAGGCCGCGGTCGAGCCGCAGCAGCCGGTAACGCCGCCGCAGGCCATTCCGGTGGCCGAGCCGCGGGCCGAGGCGGTCCGCACGCCGCTGTCGGCGCCGGTCGAGAGGGCGGTCGAGCTACCCACGGCGGCCAAGCCCGTCGAGCCCACGCCCGCTGAGCCCGTCGCGGCCAAGCCCGCGCCGGTCGAGCCCGGATCGATCGTGACGACGGGGCCCGGCGTGAAGGCGCCGACCCTGGTGAAGCAGCCGAGCGTCGTCTACCCGCCGGTCGCCGCCCGCATGAAACGGCAGGCGACGGTGAAGCTGCGGGTGTTGATCGACGAAAAAGGCAGGCCGACCGAAGTCCAGGCGATCACTAAGAAGGTTGGCCTCGGCTTCGACGGCGCCGCGGAGCGCGCGGCGCGCACGACGCGCTGGACCCCGCCCACCAAGGACGGAGTCCCGGTCAAGATGTGGGTCGAGCTGTCGATCGACTTCCGGCCCTGATTCCGCCGCGCGTCCGCCGGTCGCCTCAGGGCAGATGGACCGCCATCCCGCGCTCGAGCTGGGAGCTATCGCCCGAGATCACCGAGCAGATCGACAGCTTCTCCTTGACTTCGTCCGCGCGCAGCCGGGCGATCTCGTTCATGCTCTCGTCGAGCACCTCGCCCGTGTCGGGATCGCGAATGACGTCGACCTCGCCGACCACGAAGACCTGGCCCGAGCCCACGCCCTCGCGGGTGCCGCGGTTGACGTAGACCTTGCCGCTCTTCACCATCGCCACGCT
>JAHEKO010000073.1:0-7621 GCA_024638355.1 Acidobacteriota bacterium | reverse complement strand
GCGGAGTTCCTCTCGCTCTGGCGAGACGGCGGTCTGCCGGAGCATCCGCGCCGCGCGGCGCTCCTCTTCGCCGTCAGGGAGCACGACAACGGTTGGCGCGAGACCGACTCGGCGCCTCGCGTCAACCGGCTGACCGGAGGTCCCCACGACTTCCTCGACCTCCCCGACGAGCTCCGCCGCGAGCTCTGGGACCGCGCCACCCGCCGCTTCGCGAGCGACCAGCCGGCCGCGGCCCCACTGATCACCCGGCATGCCCTGGGGATTCACGACGACCGGCGTGGGGACGAGCCGTGGAGCGCGTTCTTCGCGACGCTCGACGAGCGCCTGGCGGAGCAGCTCGAAGCCGCCGGGGTCGAGGCCGCCCGACTCGAAGCCGACTACAGCTGGCTCCGGCTGGCCGACAGCCTTTCGCTGTGCGCTTGCGGCGCCCTCGGCGACACCGTCGAGAGCGCCGGGATCCGCTCGTCGCGCAGCGGCACGGAACTGGCACTCGATCCCTTCCCGCTCGCCGGAGCCACCACCTTCGCCGTGCCCTGCCGCCACATCCCCGACCGCCGCTACGACAGCGACACCGACCTCGCCGTCGAGCTCGCCACCGCGCGCTGGACCGAGTTCGAAGTCCGCCTGACGCCGCAGCTCTAGAATGCCCGCGGCGGCGTCATCTTGCGGTTCGGCCCGAGAGTGCGTCAGATCGGCTCACCGCAGGAGCGAGCCGCCGAGGCGTACGTCTGTACGCCGCAGGTGGGGAGCTCCGAGGACGAGCCGAGATGATGTGCTCTCGGGCCGAACCGCTAGATGACGAGGGCGGATTTCTGTTCCATCTTCAGGAGCCACGCCTTCTTCTTTGGCCCGGCGACATAGCTGCCCTCTCCCGCCTTGGTGGTCACGACTCGATGGCAGGGAATCACCAGCGGGAGCGGGTTGACCACCAGCACCGACAGCACCTTGCGGTAGGCCTCCGGATCGCCGACCGCAGAAGCGATCTGCTGATAGGTGCGCCTCTTGCCGTGCGGGATCTTGGCGGTCTCGTTGAGCACGCGCTTGGCGAACCGCGGGAGATCCTTGCCGGTCAGGTCGTACGGGATGTCGATGCCGCGCCGAGCGCCGGCCAGGAACTCCGAGAATTGACCCAGAACCTCGTCGAGAAGATCCGACCGGTCCTTCGGCTTGAGCGAGCTGAGCGGCGTGTAGAGCTTGCGCTTGCGCCCCCGGGGGACGATGACGACTCGGCTCACGGCGTCGCCCGTCAGTTCGATTCCCAGGGCACCGAGGGCTGACGGGATCAGGGTACGAACCGGCTCCGGCCTGGCCTCGGTCGCCAGGGATTCAGCCTCTTCCGGCATTTCGGCGTACCCTACCACGGCTGCCGCCGACAGCGGCCTCAATCGCGGGAAACTTCGCTGGAGTCCAGATCGACCCGCAGGTCGGCCTCGTCGCCCGGCGCGACCGAGAAGCTGATCCGCTCGGTCTCGTAGCCGGGTCTCTGCACGTCGAGGACGTGCTCGCCGGGATCCACCATCATGCCGGAGTGGAGCTTGGAGAGCTGCTCGCCGGTGCCGACGAAGCGGCCGTCCAGATAGATCGACGCATCCGCCGGCTCCACCTCGAGCCGGAATCGGCCGGGCTCTCCGCGTAGATCGACCTGAGGCGGACGCTCCTGCCGATCGCCGGGCCGCGCTCGCCTCTCGACCTCGGCGGTCTTCGACGGAGGCTCGAACAGCTCTTCGGGAGGAGTCGAAGCGCCCTTGGCCAGCTCCAGCCTCAGCTTGCGGATCGGTCCGGGGCGAACCAGCATCTTGCGCTTCACCGTCTGCCACCCCTCGCGATAGAAGACCACCTCGTGCATGCCTTCGCTCAGCCAGAGATAGCCCGGGTATCCGTCGAGCTTGCCCGCGGTGTTGACGTACTGACCGTCCACCCAGACTTCGACTCTTCTCGGCTTCACCTTCAGATCGAGCGCTCCGAGGCGAGTATCCGAGGCGTATGCCGGATACCAGACCAGGCCCCAGGGGTAGTAGGGCATCGCGTAGCCCCAGTAGAAGCGCGAGTAGGGCCAATAGTGACCGTAGCCCCAGTAGCCGTGGTGTCGGCGGGGATAGTAGTAGTGGCCGCCGGAGTGATGCCCGCCGCCGCCCGGCCGGGTACTCGGAGTCCCGCCGCCCGGAGTCGAGGGCGGCGGTGATGGCGGTGGCGACGGGGTCGGCGGCGGACTCGGCGCTCTCGTTTCGACCGGTAGGGGCCGCGACGGCGGGCTCTCTCGCTCCTGCGCGGTCGCGACGGGACCGATCAGCGTCAGCAGGGCGAGTCCCACCGCGAGCGACACTCCGACGCGCACTTCGGAGACTCGGTGGCTGTGACTCATGGTGACCTCCCGGAACGATCAATTGCAAAGGTCGGACCATTACCCGGCCCGCGCTGCCATCGAGCCGTCGCCGCCCTTCCGCCGCCGGACCGTCCTCCTCAGAGGCCGGTCATCCAACCGTGACCGCGAGAGGACGGGCGAGGGGACGGGTCTCCAGCAGGCGGGCGCCCGATCCGCCCAGGGCCGCAGCCACCGCCGCCTTTCGATCGGGGGGCGCCAGCACCGCGACGCAGCCGCCGCCGCCGGCGCCGCAGACCTTGCCTCCCCAGGCGCCGGCCGCTGCCGCGGCGCGGAGAAGCCGCTCCACCCGCGGCGTAGAGACTTCGCTCGCCAGCCGGCAGCGATGCGACCATTCGAGGCTCATCAGGCTTCCCACGGTCGCCAGGTCGCCCTCCTCGAGGGCCGCCGGCAGAGCGGCGGCCACTTCTGCGATCCCGTCGAAGGCGGCGATCACCTGGCGATCGCCGTCGAGGCGCCGCCGGACCACCTGCCAATTGTTGCCGGCCGAAAAGTGGGTCTCGCCCGAATAGGCGACGACCAGTGAGCGGCCCAGCGCTTCGAGATCGACGTCGAGGCGCCGCACCCTCTCGCCGCCGGGTCGATGGAGGATCTCCAGCGCCCCGCCCCAGAGCGCGGCCAGATGGTCCTGCTTGCCGGTCGGCAGGCTCATCAGCCGCGCCTCCAGGTCGCGGCAGAGCGAGCCGATCGCCTCGGGGCTCGACGCGGGTCGCCCGAGGAGAGCCTCGCCGGCGCCGATGGCGGCCACCGCCAGAGCCGAGCTGGCTCCCAGTCCACCGCCGCGGGGAGAACCGCTCTCGACGGCGATGTCGACGGGCGGCAGGCGCAGCTCGAGGGCGATCAGGCCGAGCAGGGCGCTCTCGGGGAGTGCCGCGAGCTCCTCCGGCGAGTCGGCGCGGACGCTGCGGCCGGCCTGGGAGACCCGGTAGCCGCTCTCCCTCGCGGTGAGCTCGACCGTCGCGGCGAGGTCGATCGCGACGTTGACCGTCCTGGCGCCGGGGTGCAGCAGTCCGAGAGGCCAGATGTCGAGGGTACCGCCGCCCAGATCGACGCGGCACGAGGCGCGACCTGTGACCCGGCGCGCCAGGGCTGGTGAGGAGGGCAGGCTAGCTCCCCGCGCTCTCGATCCGCGAGCCGCCGGCTGCTGCCTCAGCCGGCTCCGGGGCCTGGCCCCGGCTCCAGGCCATCACCGTGTCGGTCGGCTCGCCGGAGGCCAGGCTCGCCCGCAGCTCGTCCCGCCAGGCCGTGAACCGATCGAGGCTCTCCACCGGGATCGGCTCGGCCGGAACGCTCTTGATCGACAGCGGATCGATCCAACGCCCGTGCTTTTGCACCCGGTAGTCCAGGTGGGGTCCGGTCGCCAGCCCGGTCGAGCCGACGTAGCCGATCGTCTGCCCCTGACTGACCCGCCGCCCCGAGCTCACGCCCTTGGCGAACCGCGACAGGTGCAGATAGGCCGTCATGTAGCCGTTCGGGTGGCGTACCTTGACCGTGCGGCCGCCGCCTCCATCCCAACCGGCGAACGTCACCACGCCGTTCGACGTGACCCGCACCGGCGTGCCCACCGGAGCGCCGTAGTCGACGCCGTGGTGCGGGCGATACCGCTTCAGCACCGGGTGGAAGCGTCGGTTGGAATAGCGCGAGGTGATGCGCGAATAGCGCATCGGCGAGCGGAGGAACATCTTGCGCAAGGGACGGCCCTCGGCGTCGTAGTAGGCGGGCGAATCGCCGAAGCGGTACGCCTCGAGCGTCTTCCCCAGGTTGGTGTAGCGAACGGCGAGGATCTCGCCGGGACCGCTGTAGCTGCCGTCGATGAACACCCTCTGATAGACGATCTCGAATCGGTCGTCGATGCGCAGGTCGCGATTGAAGTCCAGGTCCCACTGGAAGACGTCGGACATGAGCACCGCCAGCCGCGCGTCGCCGCCGGCCCGCTCGATCGAGGTCTCGAGCGCGCCCCGGAGCCGGCCGTCGATGACGGTCGTCTCCGTGCGCTGCACGAAGTCGCGCCAGCTTCCCGACCAGCCGACGGCGGCGCGCTCGACGCGCGCGACCCCCTCCGACGCGATGGTCAGCTCGAACGCGGCGACCTCATCGCTTCCCGGACGGTAGACGACCGCGTACCCATCCTGCGGCTTGAGCCGGCGCAGGTCGGCGTGCCCGGCGAGCTCGGCGACGATCGCGGTGACGTCGTGGGGCTCGAGATCGAGCTCCGCGAGAACGCCGCCCACCGTCTGCCCGGGGCGCAGCGGCAGCTCGAGCGGCACGTCCGCCGGGATGACGTCGCTGCGCCAGCCCGCTCCGGCGCGCGCCAGCTTCGCCAGCCCATCCGAGTGACGAATGGTCCGGCCGATCGGATAGGGCGACTCCGCCGCCCGACCGATCCGCGAGGTCGCGGTCTGGATTCCCGCAGCGAGAGCCAGGAGCGCGGCCGGCAGAGCCCAGCGCAGCAGCCGTAGGTTCAAGCGGTTCCTTCCATCGAGCGTCGTAGAGGAAGCCGGTGGCGTCGGTATGCCGGCGCGTGGATCCGAGTTCGCCCTACTCTCGGGGCGACTTCGCTGCGCGTTAGCCTAGCACGCGGTCCCGGCGCCTAGCCCAGGGCGCGCGCGATCGCGCGGTCGGGGTCGGCGGGCAGCTTTCCGGCGAAGGCGGCCTCGCCGTCGCTCAGCACCAGCAGAAAGGGGAGCGAGGTGACCGCGTACCGCTTGGCGAAGACGGCCTCGGGATCGAGGTACACCGGCACTTCGAGCCGCTGCGCGCGGGCGAACGAGCGCGCCTTGTCCGCGCCCTCCTGGAAATTGACCGTGATCACCCGTGCCTTGTCGGACCAGCGTGCGGCGAGTGCCTCGACCCGCGGGCCGATGCCGCGAGATCTCGGCGACCACGAGGCCCAGACCACGATGATCAGGTTGCCCTCGGAGAGCTCGGCCTCGGTAAGCCGCGTGCCGTCGAGCCCGGTCAGGCCCTCGTCGTCTGCGGCGGCCGAGCTGGGTGGAAGCGCGAACAGTGCCGCGCCCAGGAACAGTGCCGAGGCCAGGCGAGCCCGATTCACAAAGCCGAACATAGTCGATTCTCCTCGGCTTTTCGAGAGTGCAATTCCCGAGCCGCTGAGCCCGGGTAGCGGTCAGAGAGGCTTCTGGCGATGCGGAAAGCTGGTGAGAATCCGGTCGCGCAGCCGCTTGGGCGCCTGCTCT
Organism: Acidobacteriota bacterium; assembly: GCA_024638355.1. Lineage (GTDB taxonomy): Bacteria > Acidobacteriota > Thermoanaerobaculia > Multivoradales > JAHEKO01 > JAHEKO01. The sequence continues at coordinate 2,047 of JAHEKO010000073.1, read as the reverse complement.
CGCGAGCAGCGCCTGCGCACCAGCCAGAGGAGCCGCTCGGTGCGGTTGATTGCCCGAGCGCAGCCCGGACAGCGATCCATGTGCTCGCGGAACGAGATCAGAAGCTCTGCTTCCATCTCGTTGTCGGTGTAGAGGAAGACGACCTCTCGTACCTTCCGGCAGTCCATTCCTACTCAGTTCCGGCGACCATTAGCACGCACGTTACGACCGGTCCGATTCCTCTTTCTCTAACTCGGCTGGGCGCTCGGTTATTTCAGGCGCGAAGGGATGGATCAGTTGGGAGCTTCGTCGCGCCGGCTGCGCATCTTGGTGGGCTCGCCGGAGCGGATGTAGCCGTGCTCCTGGGCGTATTCCAGCATCGCCTCTTCCATCAGCTTGCGGCCGCGGTACAGCCGGCTCATGACCGTGCCCACCGGCACGTCGAGGATCTCGGCGATCTCCTTGTAGGAGAAGCCCTCGAGGTCGGCGAGCACGACCGCCATCCGGTAGTCGACCGGCAGGCCGTCCATCGCCCGCTGCACGTCCTCGTCGAGGACGCCCTCGAGCAGCTCCTGCTCGGGGCTCTTGACGCCGCGAGTCGCCTGGTCGCTGACCTGGCTCTCGAACGACCCCTCGATGTCGGCGAAGTCGCTCTGCGGTGGAATGGACTGCTTCTTCCGATAGCTGTTGATGAAGGTGTTCTTGAGGATCTTGAACAGCCAGGCCCGGAAGTTCGTTCCTTCCTGGAACTTGTCGTAGTACTTGTAGGCCTTGAAGTAGGTCTCCTGGACCAGGTCCTCGGCGTCCTCGGGGTTGCGGGTCATGCGCAGCGCGGTGTTGTAGAGACCGTCGACGAACGGCATCGCCGCCGCCTCGAAGTCCCAGCCCCGCTTCTGATCTTGCCCGGTCGCCGCGCTCATTGAGGTGTCCTCGCGCTCACCCTACGCACGGAGCGTGCCAAAAGGCGAGGTTAGGGGAGAGCCAGCAGGCTGGCCTTGGCGAACTCCACGACCGGCCCCGGGAAGAGACCGAGGAGCACCGTCACCACGGCGCAGATGGCGATCGTGCTGGCAACGCCCGCCGCCGGCATCGGTGTCGGCGTGGTGTCGTCGCCCTCCTTCAGGTACATCTGGACCACGATGCCGAAGTAGAAGAAGAGCGAGATCGCGCTGGTCAACACCCCCACGACCGCCACCCAGATCCAGCCCGATTCGACGGCCGCGGCGAACAAGTAGAACTTGCCGACGAAGCCGCCGGTCGGCGGAATCCCCGTCAACGCCACCATGAAGACCAGCATGGCGGCGGCAAGAAATGGCGATCTGCGCGCCAATCCGGCGTAGTCGCCGTAGGTCTCGCCGGCGTACTCGCGCTGCTCCAGGATGATCACCGTGCCGAACGCGCCGAGAGTGATGAAGCCGTAGGCGAGCAGGTAGAAGAGCGCCGCCCACAGACCCTCCTCGCTCGCCACGAGGACGCCGATCAGGACGTAGCCGGCGTGACCGATCGAGCTGTAGGCCAGCATTCGCTTGACGTTGTCCTGGGTGAGCGCCGCCAGATTCCCCCAGATCATCGACAGGCAGGCCACCAGCGCCGTGATCAGCTGCCAGTCGGCTTTGAGAGCCGGCAGCCCCTCGAAGAGAATCCGGATGAGGATCGCGAACGAGGCGATCTTGGAAGCCGACGCCAGGAAGGCGGTCACCGGGGTCGGCGCGCCGACGTAGACGTCGGGCGTCCAGACGTGGAAGGGCGCCGCTGCCACCTTGAAGTAGAGGCCGATCGCCAGGAGCAGCCAGCCCGCGCTGACCAGGATCGGCGCCTCGCCCGCGCCGCCCAGCGCCGCGAGGCTCGCCGCGACCTCGCCCAGCTGCACCGAGCCGGTGGCGCCGTACAGGAGCGAGATGCCGTAGAGCAGGATGCCGCTCGACAGCGCGCCGAGAATGAAGTACTTGAGAGCGGCCTCGTTCGACTTCTTCTCGCGCTTGAAGTAGCCGGCGAGAATGTAGCTCGACAGCGCCATCAGCTCGAGAGAGATCCAGATCGACAGCAGGCTGTAGCCGCTGACCATGAA
>JAHEKO010000533.1 GCA_024638355.1 Acidobacteriota bacterium | reverse complement strand
GGGTTATGCCAGCCAGATCGATCGCCTCCGGGACCATCTCCTTCGGCCTCGTCGCCATCCCCATCAAGCTCTACACCACGACGGAGAGCGCCAAGACGGTGCGCTTCAACATGGTGCACCAGAAGTGTGGGACGCGCGTGAAGTATCGCTTCTACTGCCCGACCGACGAGGAGTTCGTGGAGCGCGACGAGCTGGTGAAGGGCTACGAGTTCAGCAAGGGTCAGTACGTCCTGTTCAGCCTCGACGAGCTCAAGGCGATCGAGCCCGAGCCGACCAACGCGGTCGAGATCACCGAGTTCGTACCGCTCGAGCAGGTCGACCCGATCTACTACGAGAAGACCTACTACATCGGCCCGGACCAGGGCGGCGCCAAGCCCTACAAGCTCCTGGCGCAGACGATGGTCGACACGCATCGCGCCGCGCTGGCCAAGTACGCCGCCCGCGGCAAGAACTACCTGGTGCTCTTGCGTCCCTTCAAGGAGGGGCTGGTGATGCAGCAGCTGCGCTATCAGGAGGAGATTCGCGACTTCTCCGAGGTGCCGATCGAGGACGCCAAGGTCACCAAGCAGGAGCTGAAGCTGGCCAAGCAGCTCGTCGACCAGACCGCGTCGGAGCAGTTCAAGCCCGACGGCTACACAGACGAGGAGCGCCAGCGGGTGTGGGACCTGATCGAGCGCAAGATCCAGGGCGAGGAGATCGTGGCGGCGCCGGAGGAAGAGCCGAAGGCGCAGATCATCGATCTCATGGAGGCGCTCAAGGCGAGCCTCGGCGAGGACGACGCCAAGCCGGCCAAGGGCAAGGCGAAGCGTAAGCCGCCGCGCCGGGCGGCTCCCAAGCGCGCCGCCAAGAAGAAGACCGCGGCCAAGAAGGTGGCGAGTCGCAAGAAGTAGGCGAGCTCTCGAAAATGACGCCGGCGTCCAAGCTCCCGGGCTATTCGACCGGTGAGGTCGCGCGCATGCTGGGACTCAGCGAGAGCCGGGTGCGGAGCTGGGTGAGCTCCGGCTTCGTCGATCCGCGCCGTGGGCCGAAGGGGGAGATGAGCTTCTCCTTTCAGGACCTGGTCGTGCTCAAGGCGGCCAAGGGCTTGTCCGAGGCCGAGATCTCGCCGCGCCGCGTTCGCCGAGCGCTCGAAGCGCTCCGCGAGGAGCTGCCGGCAGGCCGCTCGTTGGCGACCGTGAAGATCGGCGCCGAGGGCGAGCACATCGTGGTGCGCGAGGGGGGCGAGGCCTGGGAGCCCGAGTCTGGCCAGCGCGTGCTCGACTTCGACGTCGCCGAGCTCGCCGAGCAGGCCGCGCCGCTCGCCCCCGCGACCATGGCGAGGGCAGGGGCCATCGAAGGGATGAGCGCCGACGACTGGTTCGAGCTGGGCTGCGATCTGGAAGCGGCCGCACCGGACGAAGCGATGGCGGCCTACCGCAAGGTGCTGACGCTCGACCCCGAGCATGCCGACGCGAATCTGAATCTGGGCCGGCTGCTGCACGAGGCCGGCGAGGTGCGGCAGGCCATGCGCCACTACCGCGCCGCCTCCGAGGCCAACCCCGCCGACGCGACCGCCGCCTTCAATCTGGGCGTCGCCCTCCAGGACCTCGGTCGCCAGGTCGAGGCCGTCGAGGCCTACACCCGCGCCGTCGCCAGCGACCCGGCCTACGCCGACGCCTACTTCAACCTGGCCGATCTCTACGAACAGCTCGGCAAGGAGGCGATGGCGATCCAGAACCTGAAGATCTACCGCGCCCTGATGCGCGGCTGAGCTGCAGAGCGGGGCACGCTCAGTAGTTGACGCCCCACTCCCAGTTGCCTTCGCCCGGGTCCATGAACCCGGTGAGCTTGCCGCCGTAGTACGCCATCATCCCGGCGCCGATGGCGATCTGGCCCACGCCGCCCCGCAGGACGCCGCCGATCGTCACGATCACCCCGACCCCGAAGCCGATGGCGTTGACGACGTCCTTGCACTTGCCGCCGCCGCCCTTCGCCGCGTAGGTGACCTCGGTGTCGTCGTCCGTCTGGATCACGACCGTTCCGGCCTCGACATCGACCGCGACGACTCGCCAATCGAGGTCGATCGGAAAGGTCTGGTCGCCGAGCTTGGCCCGGCCCTCATAGCCCCCCGCGAGCCCTTCCCAGCCTCCGCTCTGCTTGATCAGGCGGGCGACCGGCAGCGGGCTCTTGACGCGGACGCCGGCCTTGCCGTCTACCGCCTTGCCCTTGACCTCGCCGGAGATTCCGAGGTTGAAGCGGCGACCCTCGAGGAGCTCACCGACGTCGAAGGCGAGCTTTACTCCCGATTCCTTGTGCACATACGTGAAGCGACCGGCGATAGCTTCGGCAGCCATGACAACCTCCTAGCAAGCTGAACTGGTTACAGTGGCGGGAGTATAGCGCATGCGGCTTTACGGCGAACTGGCGGAGTGGTTCCATCTGCTCACCGCTCCGGCGGACTACGAGGAAGCGGCGGAGGCCTATTCGCGCCTCTTCGTCGAGCGAGCCTCCGGCCCGGTGGAGCGCGTGCTCGAGCTGGGCTGCGGGGGCGGCAACAACGCGTCCCACATGAAGGCCGGGTTCCGGCTGACTCTCGTCGATCTCTCCTCCGAGATGCTCGGGGTGAGCCGCGGACTGAACCCCGAGTGCGAGCATCTGCAGGGCGACATGAGGACGTTGCGGCTGGGCCGTCTCTTCGACGCCGTCTTCGTTCAAGACGCCGTGATGTACATGGCTTCGGAAGTCGACCTGCGGGCCGCCATGGCGACGGCCGTGGAGCACTGCCGCCCGGGCGGGGTCGTGGTGTTCGCCCCCGACTGCGTACGCGAGACGTTCCACGAATACGAGCACGACGGCGGCCACGACGGCGACGATGGCCGC
>JAHEKO010000532.1 GCA_024638355.1 Acidobacteriota bacterium | reverse complement strand
CCGGAGGAGCTGGCCGAGCAGGACGAGCCGCCCGCCGATCTCCCCGAGGCGGACGAGCTGTTCGCGATCGTCACGGCGTGGGCGAAGGCGTGGTCGGAACAGCGCGTGGACGACTATCTCTTCTTCTACGCCCAGGCGTTCCGACCTGCCGGGGAGACTCGCGAGGCATGGGAGGTCGAGCGTCGGCAGCGAGTCTCGGCTCCGGACCGGATCGAGGTGAGGGTCGCGTTGCTGGACGTGCGCAGCCCGACTCCGGGCCGCGTCGAGATCGAGCTTCTCGAGTCCTACAGCTCCGACACCTACAACGACTCCGTCGTCAAGGTGCTCGAGTTCGTCCAGGAGGCCGGCGCCTGGAAGATCGCCCGCGAGCGCTCGGTTCGGTGAGAACGCCTAGCGGCTAGCCTGGTTGCGCACGAGCTCTTCGAGCGCCTCGAGGCGCTCTTCGAGCACACGCCGATCCTCCTCCAGACGCGCGATCCGGGCGTCGCGGTCGGCCAGAAGCCGGGTCGCGGCCGCATGGCCCTCTCCCAACTCGTCGACCTCGGTCCGCAGCGCCTGGATCGCAACCAGGGCCACTCCGGCGACATCCAGGGGATGGATCGAGCGGGCGTTCCTGCCGAGCTGGAAGGCCTCCCGGAAGTCTTCGGCTACGGGTCCGAGGTGGCGGACGTCCGGGGAGCCGCGATAGCTCCACTCGACGACCGCGAGCTCGGCGAGGCGCGCGAGCACGGCCTTGGCGTCGACCGGCTCGAGCGCCTCCTTCGCGGTGCGCGACGAGAGAACCGAGAAGTCACCTTCGAGAGTGGTGTCGCCCATGACGTGGAGCTCGGTTGCGGGCGTGGACAGGCCGATGCCGACCCGACCGTTCTGATCGACGCGAAGCGAATCGGTCGGCGCCTGGTCGTCGACCCTGAACGGTACGGTGGAGTTGGTGAGATCCTCGACGGCGAAGTAGCTGCCGCCGCCGGTGAAGGAGTCGTTGATCGTCACCTGCCAGTCGACCGACGGGAATCCCGTCGAGGTACTCGTGTCCGCAAACTTGAGACGGATGTTGTCCTCCTCGACCAGCATGGTGGCGAAGCCGAGGCTCTCGGTGCCGTCGATCTCCGTGCCGAATGCCAGGCGGCCGTCGATGTAGAAGTCCCCCACGTGATTCGGAGCCAGGCTCTCCGGCGGGATCGGCCCCGACGCCTTGGTTCTTTCCCTCACGGAGCCGTCCGGCAGCACGATCGCACCGTCCGACACGCGGAAGCGCCCCTTGCCGATTGCCGCGGGCGAGAGGAGAGCCGCGTCGCTGGGGCGAAGCTCCCAGTGATACGAGCCGTCGGTCACCGGACCCGCGTCGAAGAGATCGAAGGTCGGCGTCTCGTCTTCGAACTGCCGCCGCGCGTGAAAGCCGTCGGGGCCGGAGATGAACAGCGTCCACCCCGGAGCCTCGATCGGCGTCGCGAACCTCAAGCTGCCGGCGTCGAAGCTCGACACCGCGCCGGTCGGATCGGCGCCGTGGGCGAGGCCACCGAGGAGGCAGCCGCACAGCGAGAGGAGAGCCGCGATATGCCTGGGCGATCGCCGGCCGGGGCCGCGTCGGTCATCGAGCTGGGGTCGCGAGCGATGGGGAATCTGCTGCATGAATTGCCTCCTTCGTCGGGGTTCGTCGACATGCTTCAGGTGATCTCCTCGATCGCTTCCAGGAGTCGGTCGATCTCTTCGTCGGTGTTGTACATCAGGACGCCGGTCCGCACCAGGCCGCCGCGCTCGGCGAGGCCGAGCACCTCGACGGCGCGCACCGCGTAGAAGTGGCCGTCCCAGACCTGGATGCCGCGCTCGCCGAGCTGTCGGGCGACCTCGGTCGCGGTCAGCCCGTCGACGGTGATCGAGACGGTGGGAGCCCGCGGGCTCTCGGCGAACTCGGGGCCCCAGGCGGTGACGCCCCGGATCTCGCGGACGCGCTCCCAGTAGCGCCGCGCCACGGCGTGCTCGTGGCGCGCGATGCTCTGGGCGGCGTCGACGATGCGCGCCCGCAGGTCCTCGCCGTCGCCCCAGGAAGCCAGGTAGTCGATCGCCGCCGCCGTGCCCGCGATCGCCGCGAAGTTGAGGGTGCCGGTCTCTATGCGGTAGGGCGCCTCGTCGCTCTGGACGCGCAAATGCTCGGTGGGGAGCTGCTCGAGAAGCCCCGGTCGCGAGTAGAGGACGCCGACGTGCGGGCCGTAGAACTTGTAGGCCGAGCAGAGCAGGAAGTCTACGTCGAGGGCGCCGACGTCGATGGGGAAGTGGGGCGCGTAGTGGACGGCGTCGACCAACAGCCACGCCCCGACCTCACGCGCCAGCCGCCGCGCATCGGAGATGTCGGGCACGGTGCCGAGCGCGTTCGAGGCCAGGGTGAGCGCCACCAGCTTCGTTCGCTCGCTGATGCGGGCCGCGAAGTCCCCGGGATCCAGCGTGCCGTCGGGGCGCAGCGCCACCTCGCGCACGGCGAGGCCGCGCTCGCGCAGTCCCAGCCACGGTCCGCGGTTCGCCTCGTGATCGAGCGCCGTGATGACGATCTCGTCGCCGGCGTCGAGCTTGTCGCCGAAGGCACGCGCCAGCGAGAACGTCAGGCTCGTCATGTTCTGGCCCAAGGAGATGTCGCGCCAGCTCCCGGCGCCGACGAAGGCCGCCAGCTTCCGCCGCGCTTCGAGCACCGCCACGTCGGAGTCTCGCGAGGTCGGGAAGCTCCCGTCGTGATTCGCGTTGTGGTGCCGGTAGTAGTGGCCGATGGCGTCGATCACCTGCCGCGGCATCTGGCTTCCGGCCGGGCCGTCGAGATAGACCAGCGACCGGCCCTGGTGCAGGCGAGCCAGGGCGGGAAAATCGGCGCGCGAGCGCT
>JAHEKO010000531.1 GCA_024638355.1 Acidobacteriota bacterium | reverse complement strand
TTGTCGCGAAAGCGCAGCTCGGCCACCCCGCGGCCGGCCAGGGTGGTGCGGGGCGAGAGCGACGCTTCGACCACGCCGACCAGCTCCGACTCGAGGTCGCCGAAGCCGGGCGGCGGCTCCGGGCTGACCTCGAGCTCCTGCAGCGCTTCCAGGATGCGGAGGTGCTCGCGGCGACCGCGCAGCAGCAGCACGTCCCCTGCCTCGATCGCCTGACCCGGTTCGGGCAGCAGCCTCGCCTCACCGTCGCGCAGGATCGCCACCACGGTCAGCCCGAAGCTCTCGGCCAGCCGGGCCTCCGTCAGCAGCTGGCCCGCCAGAACCGACTCCTCGGGCACTCTGACGCTCTGCAGGCGGCGCTCGAGGTGGTAGCGGCTTCCCACCTCCGCGATGTCCAAACGACGCAACGCGGGAAGCTCCTTCTCGGCGGCGGCGGTGTCGAGGCGTTCTCGGGCGCCGGCGAGAAGGACCTTGTCGCCGGGCTCGAGGGTGACCATGCGCAGCTGGGTGCGTCGGATCTCACCCTGGCGGTCGATGCCGAGGACATGGAGGCCGAGCCGCCGCCGCAGGTCGGCGTCGAGGATGGTGCTTCCGGCCAGCGGCGAGCCCTCGGCGACGATCAGCTCGAGAAACTCGATCTCGGCCGTGGACAGACGGGCGAGCACGCGTTGGGTCGGCTCGACCACGAGGTTCCGCCAGGAGCGCAGAGCCTCGAACCGGTCGAGCCGGCCCTCGGTCAGCAGCTGATCCCCCGCCTGGATCTCGTACCCCGGTCCCGGCGCAAGGCGCAGCTCACCGTGGCGGCGGACCGCGACCACGTGGAGGCCGAGGGCGCGGCCGAGCTGGCTCTCGGCCAGCGTCCGCCCCGCTAGCGGCGAGCCGGCCGGCACGGTCAGCGAGCCGAGCACCTTGTCGAGCTCGTAGAGGTCCCCGAGCGCCTCGCGCTCCGCCTGGGTCCTGGGATCGCGGGCGGGCAGCAGGTGGCGGCCCACGAGCGACATGTAGACCACGCCGACGATCAGGGCCGCCAGGCCGACCGGCGTGAAGTCGAACATCTGGAACGGCTCGTAGCCGGCGGCGTGGAGCGCGCCCGAGATCAGGATGTTGGGCGCCGTGCCGATCAGGGTGGTCATGCCGCCGAGCAGCGAGCCGAAGGCGAGCGGCATGAGGAGCCCCGAGGGCGGCAGTGAGATGCGGCGCGCGATCTCGAGCACCACCGGCAGCATCAGCGCGGTGACCCCGATGTCGTTCATCACTCCCGACAGCAGACCCACCGTCATCATCAGGGTCGGGATCAGCCGGCCGGGGCTGCGGCCGGCGAAGCGCAGCACGTTGCGCCCGATGAGATGGGCCACACCGGTGCGCATGAGGCCACCGCTGAGGATCAGCACCGAGGCGATCGTGATCACCGCCTCGTTGCTGAAGCCGGCGACCGCCTGTTCGCCCTCGAGAATGCCGGTCAACGCCAGGCCGAGCATGACCAGCACCGCCACCAGGTCGACGCGCAGCTTCTCCGTGACGAACAGCACGATCGCCAGGAGGAGGATTCCGAGGACGATGAGGATCTCGGCGCTCACGAGCTTGCGCGCGCGAGCTTACACAACTACCGGTGATGCCGATGACTGCCGGTCATCGCGGCGTCATCCCATTCTCCAGCGCTGTCCCAGGCGAAGACCGAACCACAAGAAGGCTGCTCCCACCAGGGTGAACATGCCGAAGACCGAGGTGTTCAGCGACTCGCCGATTCCGAGAACGACCATCGGCGGGCTGACGACGCCCTCGTCGAGGATGTATCCGCTCACCCTGTGCAGGCCCCGCCACTGGCCGAGGAAGCCGAGGATGGCGGTCAGGCTGCCCCAGAAGAGGATCGCGTCGATGCTGGTCCGGAGCCGATCGGGGCGAACGGAAGGGCGCACGAGCCGGACCAGGTTGAGCAGCGCGAGGCCCAGCACCACCAGCGCCAGAGGCGCCTGGATGAGGATGAAGGGTCCGGCCTCCTGAATGAATCTCATCATGATGGTCTCCTCAAGTCGCGAGCAGGGCGTCGGCCCTGCGGCCTTCGATGCGGGTCACGAGGCTCGTCAAGAGAAACCAGACCACGGCGGTGAGGACGGCCGTCAGCAGCCCGACGACCATCATCGAGGAGATGGCCCGCGTCCATGTCGCGAACATCACGAAGACGGTCTCGGGAGCTCCCTCGTAGGTCTGGTACGCGTACCAGCGCAGGTGATAGAAGAAGCCGCATACGGAGATCGCGAGGCTGGCCGCGGCCAGGAAGAGCAGCACGCCCAGCCCCGAGCGGAGCCGGCGGAGGTCGGGCGGCCGCTTCAGGACGAGCTCGTACACCTTCCAGAGGGTGAAGGCGAAGCCGGTGAGAGCCAGGCCGGCGATCGGCCAGACAAAGGGGCTCACGATCACGAAGAACCCTTCCTGGGTGGTCACCTGACCGGCGATGAAGATGAAGGCCAGAATCCAGGCGACCAGCAGCGCCTTCTCCCACGGGCTCCCCACCTGCCGGGCGAGTCGATCCGCCAGGCTCGCGCCCGATCGGTGAATCCGGGCCAGGTGCCTCAAGGCCTCATCGGAGGCCGCGAAGGCCTCCTCGGCTCGCCGGGCGGCGGTGTCCGGGTCGAGGCCCTGGCTCAGATGATGTTGATAGAGATCCTCCAGGTCGCCGGCCATCTCGAGGAGAATTCGCGACCGGGTGGGCTGCGGCAGGTCGAGCCCTTCGTTGATCTTTCTGAGAGTCCTGGCGAATCGTGTCATGGTCCTTCCCCCTCGATGACGGAAAAGAAACGGGTGAAGAAGTCGCGCCAAGCCCCGATCTGGCGAGTCAGGCGCCGCCTTCCCGCCGCGGTCAGGGTGTAGCTCTTGC
>JAHEKO010000530.1 GCA_024638355.1 Acidobacteriota bacterium | reverse complement strand
CCGAGGGCAACATCCAATTCCGGGGTGCGTCCGCCACGCCCGGATACTTTCGCAATCCCCGGGCTACCGCCGCGATTCTCACCGCGGACGGATGGATACGCACCGGCGACCGCGGCTACCTGGCCGACGGCGAGCTGTTCGTCACCGGCCGCCGCAAGGATGTGATCATCAAGGCCGGCCGCAACCTGGATCCGGCCGAGATCGAGGGTTTTGCGGCCGAAATCGAAGGGATCCGGCGCGGCTGCGTCGTCGCCATCGGTGTCTCCAACCCGAGCACCGGCAGCGAGTCGCTGATCGTCATCGCCGAGACGCGGAAGCGAGACGCCGCCACGCGCAAGCGGCTGGCGGCCCAGGTGCGGCGACGGATCAGCGAGGCTACGCGGGTGGCTCCCGACGAGGTCCTGCTGGTGCCGCCGCGCACGGTGCCGAAGACGCCGAGCGGCAAGCTCCGTCGCGCCGAAACCCGCGGCCGCTATTTGAGCAAGACCCTCATCCAGCGCCGCCCGCCGGTCTGGGTGCAGGTGATCCGGCTCGCGCTCGGAGCCGGCTCCGCCGGTCTCGCGGCGCTCCTCTGGCGGCGTCGCTCCAGCGCTTCCCGGAAGTAGCGTCACGCCACCTCAACGGGTGGTGCCGCACCGCGGCGGAAGTTGTTAGCCTGCCTCGACACGTGTGGCCGGTCAGCTCGAGTCGTGTGTGCCCGGCGGGGCCGGCCCCGTGAGGAAGAGTCTATTCTCGGGAGGCCCGATCGATCTGGAGGCGGGATCGGGTCGTATCTACAGGCGACAGAGTAAGGAGCCCTGATGAATCTCCCTTATTTCGACTACCTCTCCGCGGTTCCGACTGTTGCCCTGGTGCTCGGAGGCGTCGGGCTGGCGACCGCCCTGGCATTTCTCGGCGCGCCGCTGTGGCTGTGGACGCTGGTCGCGGCCGGCGTGCTGTACGGACTGGGAGCGCCCGCCGGGCTGTGGCTCGTTTTCGCGGTGGCCGCGGTGCTCTTCAACCTGCCGCCGCTGCGCCGGCTCCTGAGCCTGGCGATCTTGAAGCTGGTGCGGTCGATGAAGCTCCTCCCGGCCATTTCGAGCACCGAGAAGGAGGCGATCGACGCCGGCACGGTATGGGTGGAATCCGAGCTCTTCTCCGGCAAACCCGACTTTCGCCGCCTGATGGATCAGCCCTACCCGGACCTGAGCGATGCCGAGCGCGAGTTTCTGGACGGACCGGTCCGGGAGGTGGGCGAGATGACCCACGATTGGGAGGTCCATCAGCGTCGCGACCTGCCGCCGCAGGTGTGGGACTTTCTCAAGCGTGAGCGGTTCTTCGGCATGATCATTCCGCCCGAGTACGGCGGCCTCGGTTTCTCGCCCTCGGCCAACAGCGCCGTGGTGGCCAGGCTGGCGACCATCAACACTCCCTTGGCGATCACGGTCATGGTCCCCAACTCCCTCGGCCCGGCCGAGCTGCTGATCCACTACGGAACGGACGAGCAGAAGCGCCACTACCTGCCGCGCCTGGCGCGCGGCGAGGAGATGCCGGCGTTTGCTCTCACCGAGCCGGGAGCGGGCTCGGACGCCGGCTCGATCAGCTCGAAGGGGGTGGTCTTCCGGGGCGACGACGGTCGCCTCTATCTGCGCCTGAAATGGAACAAGCGCTACATCACGCTCGCCGCGATCGCCACGGTGCTCGGCCTCGCGTTCAAGCTCGAAGATCCCGACAACCTCCTCGGCAAGGGGATGCACCCGGGGATCACCTGCGCGCTGATTCCGACCGACGCCCCCGGGGTCGACATCGGCAGCCGCCACGATCCGATGGGCGTACCCTTTTACAACTGTCCGACGACGGGTGAGGACGTGGTGGTGCCGCTCGAGGAGGCCATTATCGGCGGCGCGGACGGCGCGGGCCAGGGGTGGCGGATGCTGATGGAGTCGCTCGCCGCCGGCCGCGGGATCTCGCTGCCGGCGCTGGCCGCGGGCGGCACCCAGGCCACCGCTCGGGTCGCCGGCGCCCACGCGCTGATTCGCAAGCAGTTCGGCCTTTCGATCGGCAAGTTCGAAGGCATCGAGGAGCCGCTCGCCCGCATCGGCGGCTGGGCCTACCTGCTCGAGGCGGCGCGCCGCTACACCTGCGGCGGTCTCGACAAGGGCGCCAAGCCGGCCGTGGTCACGGCGATGGCCAAGCACTACTTCACCGAGATCAACCGCAAGGCGATCAATGACGGCATGGACATTCTGGGCGGCAACGCGATCTCGCTCGGGCCCCGCAACCTGATGGCCCACGGCTACATCGCGATGCCGATCGCCATCACCGTGGAGGGCGCCAACATCCTGACCCGAACGCTGATGATCTTCGGCCAGGGAGCGATTCGCTGTCACCCGTATGCCCTTCGCGAGATCGAGGCGGTCGACGCCGGGAACGTGGCGGAGTTCGACCGCGCGCTCTGGGGTCACCTCGGCCACGTGGTGCGCAATTTCGCTCGCTCGCTCGTGCTCAGCCTCACGCGCGGATGGCTGGCCGCCGTCCCCGGCCGGGGTCCGGTCGCCGGCTATCAGCGCAAGCTCGCCTGGTGCTCGGCCAGCTTCGCATTCCTCGCCGACCTGGCCATGGGCACTCTCGGCGGCGATCTCAAGCGCAAGGAGAAGATCACCGGTCGGTTCGCCGACATCTTCTCGTGGATGTTCCTCGCCGCCGCGGTGTTGCGGCGCTTCGAAGCCGAAGGCCGGCGGCGCGAGGACCTGCCGTTTTTCCACTGGTCGATGCGCCACGCGCTGGACCAGTGCCAGCAAGCCTTCGACGGGCTGTTCAAGAACCTCGAGCTGCCGGGCCTGACCTGGCTGGTGCGGGGACCGGTAGCCGCGTGGTCCCGGTTCAATCGCCTGGCG
>JAHEKO010000529.1 GCA_024638355.1 Acidobacteriota bacterium | reverse complement strand
CGGCGGCCCATCCACTCCTCCACCTCGGCCCGCAGTCTCTCCGGCGCGATGCCCAGCTCGGCCGCGGGCAGCTCGTACTGGAGGCGCCGGACGCCCTCCAGCTCCTCTTCCGAGATCGCCTCGCGCCGGCGTCGGAAGGCCTGCAGGCGGCGCAGGAGGCCGAGGCGCCGGGGGTCGCCAACGGCATGGCGCAAGAGGTCCGCCAGCATGCGCCGGCGCATCCGGCCCTGATCGTAAAGGGTGCCGTCGACGTCGAAGACGACGGCGTTCCAGCGCCCGGCCTCGAACACCCGCCGCCCTTCCCTAGCCCGACCCGAGCTCGATGAAGTGCGGGTCGGTGAGGCGCTCGAGCCAGGGCACGTCGACGAAGCTGAGCACCACGAGGACGACCACCAGCACCACTACGATCGCCATCAGGCGCTTCTCCTTGAACAGCTTCTCGGGCGCCTGGGCCGACGAGCCCGGCTTGAGGCCGATCGCCAGGTAGACGCAGAAGAGCGCCGCGAAGAGCGGCAGCGACAGCAGGTACTCGATGCGGTACTTGATCAGGAAGACCGCCAGGAAGAAGGCCGCCATCTGGGCGTAGAGGAAGGCCGAGAGCAGAAGGGTGTTCTCGCTGTAGTCGCGGAACGACCGCCGGTAGAGCGCCAGGTTCTCGACCCCCGCGGTCTCGGAGACGCTGCGGTACTCGGCGAAGCGCTTGGTCGCCATCAGAAAGGCGCCGCCCATCCAGTAGGCGAGCACCAGGCTGCTCGGCGGCAGCGTGGTCGAGTCGACCATCGCCCAACCCAGGGTGAGGCGGATCGGGTTGTTGAAGGCCTCGCTGATGACGTCGAGGTAGACCCGGTCCTTGGTGCGCGCCGGCGACACGTTGTAGAGGACACCGCTCACCAGGAAGAGGCCGGTGACGACGAAGAAGAGCGGCGAAACCATCCACCCGAGAGCCAGGCTGGCCAGCGCCAGGATCGCGTACTCGAGGTAGACGAGCGGCGCCGAGAGCTGCCGCGCCACGGCGGGCCGCTTCGACTTGATCGGGTGGAACCGGTCGTAGCGGGCATCCAGCCATTCGTTGATCACGTAATTGGCCGACGCCGCGAGGGCGGCGCTGACCAGACCGATCGCCACCGGCGCCCACAGCTCCGCCACCGGACGCCGGTGCAGGAGCTCCGCGAGCGCGATGCCGGGCAGGATGAAGACGTGCTTCACCCAGTGATCGGGCCGGGCGAGCGCGACGTAGTCGCTCCAGCTCCCGGGCCTGCGCGCGGCGACGCTTTCGGTCGTAGTGCCCTGCACGGCGAGGATTCTACTCGGCCGCGATCCGTCGGATCGATCGCCGGCACGCCGCGGAGAGACTATCCTCACGAAACGTAGATGCGCTTCGCCAATCCCGACCCGGGCCACGCTCCACACTCCGCCGCGGCGGTCTTCCGCTGGATGGTGCTCGATCCGCTTCGCGGCCGGCGCCGGGTACAGCCCGCCGGACCGCCGGCGCCCCGCACGGCGCCCGACGTCGAGCGCATCCACTCGCCGGCGAAGACGACCCGCGCGACCTGGATAGGTCACGCCTCCTTCCTGTGCACGCTGGCCGGACGCCACCTGCTCATCGACCCCGTCTTCTCGCGCCGGATCGCCATGTTCGTGCCCCGCCACGGCGAGCCGGGCCTCGATGCCGGGCAGCTTCCCGATCTCAGCTGCCTGCTCCTCACCCACAACCACTACGACCACCTCGACCGCCCGTCGCTCGAGTCGCTGCCGCGCGACGTACCGGCGTTCGTCCCCCGCGGCATGGGCCTCTGGTTCCGGCGCTGGCACCGCCGGCGCCCGGTGGTCGAGCTCGACTGGTGGGAGTCGCGGGAGCACGACGGCCTCGAGATCACCCTGGTGCCGGCGCGCCACTGGTCGCGGCGCCGCGTCTTCGACACCAACCGGCAGCTGTGGGGCGGCTTCGTCGTGCGCAGGAACGGCCATACGCTCTACCACGCCGGCGACTCCGCCTGGTTCGACGGCTTTGCCGAGATCGGCGCGCGCTTCCCGGCGATCGACCTGGCGATGCTGCCGATCGGAGCCTACCTGCCGCCCTGGTTCATGGAGCACCACCACATGAATCCTGAACAGGCGCTGCGAGCGTTCGAGGCCGTCGGGGCTCGCTGGATGGTCCCGATGCACTGGGGGGCCTTCCAGCTCACCGACGAGCCGATCGCCGAGCCCGCCGAGCGGTTGGCCAGGGCGTTCCGCGGCGGGGTTGCCGACGCCGACCGCGTCGCCGTCCTCGCCGTCGGCGAGACCCTGGAGCTCGACGAGCGCCGGCGGAGGCTCGCCCGATGAAGAGCGCCGCGGGCCTCGACGACGGCCGCATCCTCGCCGACGCCCGGGCGCTCGCCTTCCCTCGCTACCCCGGAACCGAGGGCGACGCCCGGGCGATCGAGCTGGTCGAGGCCAAGCTGCGCCAGACCTCGCTCGAGGTCTCCCGCGAGCGCTTCTCCTACGACATCCGGCCGGCTTTCCGGGCGCTCCGGACGCTGATGATCGGAGCGGCTCTGTTGGTGGGAGGCGCCGGGCTGCTGGCCGCGGCGCTGCCGCTCGCCGCCGCCGCGGCGCTCGCGGTCGCGCTGATCGCCGGCGGCGCCTTTCTCGGCTGGGCGCCCTGGCTCGAGCGCCTCTACGCCGCCGACGGCCCGACCCAGACCAGCAACCTGACCGCCCGCCGGCCCGCCGATCGGCCACGGCTGACGCTCGTCTTCCTCGCTCATCACGACAGCAAGTCGCAGAGCCTCACCCTTCCCTACCGCGCCGGGCTCACCCTGGGCGCCCTGGCCGGCACCCTCGGGCTGGCGGGCGTCGTGACGCTCTCGCTGGCGACGGGGCGAGCGCCCGGT
>JAHEKO010000528.1 GCA_024638355.1 Acidobacteriota bacterium | reverse complement strand
TCCTTCGTGGCGAGCGGTGAGAACCTGGCAGCGTCGCGGAGGAAGCGAGGACCCGTGGCTTTGCGGAGTCAGGCTTTCGCCTGCCGTGCCGTTGTCGAGGCTGCCTGCTTGCTTACGGCAACTCTTACTCGGCCGCAATACCCACAGAGGGGCTGCTCGCCCCGTGCTCTCGCTGACCTGCCACCACCCCGCTAATCGTCGCCACCACCAGCCGCTTGACAATCGGCTCCACCGGCTCCCCTCACTCCTTGGCGCGGACCACGAGCCACTCCAGAAGCGAGACGAGGTTGGGAGAGTGCTGCTTCATCAGGAAGGCACGCCTACCAGGAATTCGAGTGCTGGAGTGCAGGCCAGAGCAAGGCGGCGGCAAGCGCCAGCAGCAGCAACCCCAGGGCGCGGTAGAAGACTGTTGCCCAGCGCGGCACCGGTGAGTTCGCCGGACGCACCACGAGTCTGTTCCTACGATAGAGCCAGCTCGACGGAGCGAAGAGCAGCATCAACCCCAGCCCTGCGACTACGATACCGGCCCACGGACCGGTCAAGACGACACCCATTACCTATGAACGCTCCGTAGAAGTCTTTGATAGGCCTGCCATTATGCCCATGATCGCATCTGCTGGGAGAGCGCAACTACGGGAGCAAGGATGCTGGCGACGACCCAGGGCAGCTCTACTCGAAGCCGTAGCAGAGAAGAGCGTGATGAAGAAACGGCTGGCCGCTCCGCGTCTGGTGCGTCCAGGACTAGCGTCCTGCCCTGGGACGAGTTCTTCGTCAGGCGCCTGGAGCGAGCATACAGATAACTGGCGGAGGGGGCGGGATTCGAACCCGCGGTGACCGTGAAGCCACGCCGGTTTTCAAGACCGGTGCATTCGACCACTCTGCCACCCCTCCGCGGGAGCAGCGCTTGGTAGCTTATCCGGCTGCGCGACCTTAGCTCGGCGTCTGACCGGAGCTGAGAAGAGCTCGGTCACGGGAAGTGTTCACGCCCCGGGCGCGAGCCTCACCACTCGTCGTCGGCGTATTCCCGGTGCATGCTGCGGCGCTGATGCTCACGCCAGGCTGACTCATCGCCTGCTACATCCCAACCGTGGCTATCCAGGTAGCGCCTGGTCTCCATTCGCACCTGCTTTGAGCGCAACAGGTCGCCCAGATAGGCGGACCGGGTCAAGCCCCGGCGCCTGGACTCGGAGTCCGCGAAGGCCACCAGCTCGCTGGGTATCGAGAGCTCGATCCTCATCGCTGCGAGCGTACCGCGTGGGAGCCTACGGCGCAGCCGTGAGCCAACGCTCCAAGGCCGCACCCTCCCCTTTCCCGTCGACCGGAAACAACGCCTCGAGCAGCACGCCCGTCCGATTCCGCCAGCTGGCGAAGTCGGTCGAGTCCCAGACTTCGCCGCCGATGGGGCGCCAGCCCTTGCTCTCGAGGAGCTCCCAGGCGGCGCGTGAGGACTCGCGGAAGTTCATCTCCTCGTGGGGGCTGATGAGGTCCCAGCGGCCCCACTCGAGGTAGATGCGCATGGTGAGGGCGTTGTCGGTCTCGGCGACTGCGCCCTGGAAGCGCTCCATTTGCGCCTCGAGCATGAAGAAGCTCTGGACGCCGAGCATTCCGAACGAGTCGGGATGGCCGAAGGTCTGCATGGCGGCCTGGTAGCCGGGCCAGCCCATGCCGATGTTGGCGCGGGCCTCGCGCTCGGCGATGGTTCGGTAGCGCTCGTCGACGGCGGGAACGACCTGGCCGGAGAAGGTCCCGCGCATTCCGCGGGCGCGCGGAAACTCGGGGAAGACGACGATGAGCGGGGCAACGCTCCGGCCCACCTCGCGCTCGAGGGTCTCGAGCCAGCGGCCCTG
The DNA here is from genome assembly GCA_024638355.1 of Acidobacteriota bacterium. GTDB lineage: Bacteria > Acidobacteriota > Thermoanaerobaculia > Multivoradales > JAHEKO01 > JAHEKO01. The sequence continues at coordinate 1,036 of JAHEKO010000528.1, read as the reverse complement.
CTCGCGGGCGGCGTCGTGGTGGACGTAGGCGACCGGGTAGCGCTCGTCGCTCTGGTCGTAGCCGGGCGGCAGCCAGACGTGGATCTGCGCGGCGACCGGCTCGAGCGGCTCCTCGCCCTCGGGTGCCGTGCGCTGGATGGCGAGCTCGAAGGTCTCGAGACGGCCTGGCGTCTCGGCGGCGCCGGCCATCGACGCCGCGGTGGCGCCCGGCCACTCGGGCATGGCGAACCAGGACATCTCGAACGGCTCGCCGCGGTTCCAGTTCATGTCCGACCCGAGGACGGTGGAGACCACGGTGCGCTCGTGCGAAGAATCGAGGGTGGGCTCGTAGTCGACGAAGAAGAGGTAGCTCATGCGCGCGCGGCGGTCGAGGCGGGTGTGCCACCACCAGAGATCGGTGCCGGGGAGCCGCGTCATCGGCTCCTCGCGCCGCATGCCGATCATGTCGCCGGCGATGGCGACGTCTCGCGCCTCGCCGCGCCAGACGAAGACGACGTCTTCGCCGTCGACGATGGGCAGCGCGCGGTCGGCGAGGAAGTCGTCGACGGCGGCCGCAGCGTTCTCGGCGCCGGCGACCCGCTCGGCGAGCTCGGCGATCGCCGCGGGCAGCTTCTGCTCGCCCGCCCCGGCGGTTCGCGCCCGCCCGCGCACCACGTCGATGCGGGCGAGCTCGCCGAGGCTGCGGGCATAGATCGCGCCGCCGGCGTAGCTCGGCGGCGTCCAAGCCAGATGATCGTCGAACAGCTTCATGCGCGCGCTCGAGCTCCAGCCCTCCGGGCTCGCCGCGCCGAGATGGAGGTCGCCGGTCTTCTCGAGCGCCACGAGATGGCCGTCGACCGCGATGACGAACCCGTCGCCCACGTCGCGGGTGCGCCACAGCAGCTCGCCGGACGCCGGGTCGACGGCGCTCAGCAGGCGCGCGGTGAAGCCGTAGACGATGCCGTCGCTCGTCGTGGCGGGGCTATAGCTGCGCGTCATGCCGCGACTCATGATGAGGCGCTCGGCGGCGAGCTCGCCGTCGGCCGCGGTCACCGCG
>JAHEKO010000527.1 GCA_024638355.1 Acidobacteriota bacterium | reverse complement strand
TAGGTAGGATCCTCTCGACGTGACTCACCGGCCGCGCAGCGCTCTGGCCCTGGTCCTCCTCTCCCTCGCGGTCCTCGCCCCGGCCGAATCGCAGGAGGACGCGCTGCCGATCATCTTGAAGGCCTTCGAGGCGGCCAAGGTGAACGAGATCCGGGTACGGAGCTACGTCTTCCACGAGCGGGTCGAGGAGCGACTGCTCAACCGCAAGGGTGAGGAGAAGAGGCGGCAGTCGAAGACCTGGGACGTGACCCTGTTCGAGACCGGCGACTACCGGCGGCTGATCGCCGCGAACGACCGGCCGCTCGACCGGACGGCCGAAGCCAGGGAGCAGAGGAAGCTCGACAGGCACATCAGGAAGCTGCAGAAGGAGACGCCGAGGCAGCGGGCGCGCCGAGTGGCCAAGGTCGAGAAGGAGCGGCAGGAAGGCGAGGAGTTCCTCGAGGAGATCACTAAGGCCTTCGACTTCCGGCGGATCGGAGAGGAAGAGGTCGACGGCGAGCCGACGTTCGTCATCTCCGCAGAGCCGAAGCCCGGCTACCGGCCGGCGAATCGCATGGCGAGGGTGTTGCCCCGGCTGCGCGCCAAGCTCTGGGTCTCGAGCGAGAGCTACAACTGGGTGCAGGCGGAGATGGAGACCTTCGACGACATCACCTGGGCGGTGGTCTTCAAGCTTCGCGCGGGCACGGAGATTCGCTTCAAGCAGCGCCCGCTCGACGACGGGGTTTGGGTCACCGAGAGCTGGAGGGTGCGCTACCGGACCCGGGTCGCGCTGGTCTACAACCGCAGTGCAGAGCTTGTGGGCAGCTACAGCGACTTCCGCCGCTTCACCACCGACACGACCGTCACGGGCTGGACTCCGGCCGACTGAGCCGATCGCGCGCCGCCGGCCCCGCTCCCGGGTGTCGGCTCATTGCTCGCGCCGAAAGAGGTCCCACCGCCGTGCGCGGGCCAGCGCCAGGCTCGCGGCGATCGCCATCAGGCCGGCCAGGATGTTGGTGCCGACGTCGCGCAGGTCGTACGCGCGGTTGGGCAGGAGCGACTGGATCCCCTCGTCGAGCCAGCCCAGCAAGGCGGTGGCGGCCACCGCGAGGAGGCCGGGCAGCGGAATCCGGCGGCCGCCGCGCCGGCGCTCGAGCAAGGCCTCGTGGATAAGAACCGCCAGCAGGCCGTACTCGAACAGGTGCGTGCGCTCGGCCGGACCGATTCCCATCCTGACCACCACCATTCCGAAGACGGCCACGACGCCGATCCCCACCCAGATCTCGTATCGCCCCGTTCCCCTCCTCAGCGCGCTCGCGGCGATCGCGACCAGGACCAGGATGAAGCCGACGGCGAACGAAACGCCGAGCAGATCGCGCTCTCGCAGCTCCGCGGCCAGGGTTCCCGCCAGCCCCAGCGTCGAGTAGATGGCGGTCACCACGGCCACCGCCCAGAGCCAGAGGCGTCGCTCCCGGGCGGAGGTGAAGAGCGACATCCGGGCCGCCGGCCGCCTACTCGTCCCTGCGGTGGGCCAGCTCGGGCGAGAAGGCGGGCAGGCAGATGGCGTAGTACTCGGCCTCGTCGTCGAACGGGTTGCGATAGTGGACCGTCGCGTTCGGCTCGACCCAGAGCGACTGGCCGGCTTCGAGCACGACCTTCTCGCCGTCGACGATGATCTCGAGAGCTCCGCGGATCAGGATCGTCAGCTCGCCGAACTCCGGCGTCTGCGGTGGCTCCTCCCAGTGGCCGGGCGCGACCATGTGGGCGAGGCTGAACTCTTCGGTGCCGGTGTGCACCCGGCCGAAGATCTCCTCGATCTTCTTGCCGCCGGGGACCGGGACGAGGGTGCCCTCGCCGACGACTCGATACTTGCTCATAGCGGCTCGATCGACATCAGCGTATCGGTGCCGAGGTGCTTGTCGTCCCGGTGGGTGTACCAGGCGCGCGTCTTCGGCAGCACCAGGCCGGCGGCTTCCTCGACCCGGTCGAGAGTGATGTACTCGCCGTCGTTTGCCGCCTCGTCGTGGTAGAAGCGGTAGCCGATCATGGCGTGCGTCTCGGGATCGAAGTAGACGTACCAGACGTCGCTTCCGACCTCCTCGTCGTAGGTGACCCGCAGCTCGAGCGCCGGTCGACCCTCGAACTCCTTGGCGACGACAGGGTCCCCGAGCCGGGTACCCGGATCGCGCAGCTTCATCGGCAGGCCCCACAGGTAGATGTAGTAGTTGCGGATCCGCTCGAGCCGTGCACAGGTGAGGCGGTGGCGGTCGCGAACGTCGGCCGGAAAGTCGCTCGTTCCGTTCACCGTCCAGATGCAGCCGTTCGCGCCGATCTCGCCGACCAGCATGTCGTCCTCGCGTAGCGAGGCCATCTGGAAGGTGCCGGCACGGTTGTCGATGACCATGGTCGTGTCGCGGTTGCCACCGTCCGGCCGGCTTTCGCGCACGACGAGGCGATAGGCGCTCGTTCCCCAGGCGTCGTCGGGGTCGTGGTAGGCGATGGAAGCGGCGAGGAGGTCCTTGGCGCTCGGCACTCCGTCTCCGGCCGTGCCGGGCGTCGCCAGGAGGGCGAGGCAGGCGAACGCGGCAAGTAGGCGTGTCACGGCCACCTACGTTACTAGCAACCCGCGTCGAAACGAGTATCCTGTCACCTCATTTCGGAGGGAGGCATCTCATGCGAGGCGTTCGGATCTGGTCGGTCGCTCTACTCGTCACGCTACCGGCCGCGGCCGGCGGGCCCTCGCCGACCGGCTTCTTCGACCGCTCGGCCGCCGGCCAGCTCGAGGCCGAGGCGGTGCTGATGGCGACGCCGACGCCCGAGAAGGCGCGGACCTGGCTCGCCCGACTCACCGAGGAGGCGCACGTGGCGGGCACCGAGGAGGAGAAGCGCGTCGCCGAGTACGTGCGGGAAC
>JAHEKO010000072.1:4757-11517 GCA_024638355.1 Acidobacteriota bacterium | reverse complement strand
AGAGCGACGCGGTTCACCCCGCCATCTTCCCGAGCGGCGCCGGCGAGAGCAGGCAGAGCCCCATGCCGGCGGTCATGATCAGCACGCCGATCCATATCCAGACGACCGCCGGGGTGACGATCGCGCGAATACCCACCCGGCCGTCGGGCAGGACCTCCATCACGGTCAGGTAGAGGTCGTGACTCGCCGAGGTGCGGACCGCCGGCGTGCCGATCGGCTCCTGCATCGTGGGGTAGTGATGCATCGCCGGCTGCAGCGTGCCGACGCTCCTTCCGCCGTCGCTCACGGCCAGGGTGGCCATGCGCGCCACACGGTGCGGTTGGCGCTCGAGCGCGACCTGCTCGAAGCGCAGCTGGTAGTCGGCGATCGCCATCTCCTGGCCGGGGGCGAGAACCGCCTCTTCGCTGGTCTGGAAGTTCGACGAGATGGCGATCGCGACGAAGGTCACGATGACTCCGAAGTGGACGGTGTAGGCGCCGAGGAGGCGCGGGCTGCGCAGCACGCTCCGGCTGACGGCCGCCGAAGCCGAATCGCCTCGCGCCTTGCGGCGCCGCATCGCCTCGGTGCCGCGAGCGCCGGTCACCCACAGGGCGTAGCCGGCGAGCGCGCCGGTCAAGAGCACGTTCGGGTCGCGGCCGCCGAGCAGCACCGTCAGCGCCAGTCCGACCAGGGCGGCGGGCACCGGCGTCAGCAGGGCGCGGCGGACCTTGGCTCCGTTCGCCTTGCCCCAGGGCAGCGCCGGGCCGATACCCATGAGCATCAGCAGGCCGAAGGAGATCGGTACCGACATGCGGTTGAAGTAGGGCTCGCCAACGCTGACCTTCACGTCGCGCACCGCTTCGGCGACGATCGGAAAGAGGGTCCCGACCAGCACGGTGAAGGTGAGCGCCACCAGCAGCAGATTGTTCATCAGGAACGCGCCCTCGCGGGCGAAGAGCGAATCCTCCGTCGGGTCCGACACCAGCGTATCGACGCGCATCGCCAGGAGGATCACCACCGCCCCGAGGCAGACGCCGAGGAAGGCGAGAAAGAGCGGGCCGATCGGGCTCTGGGTGAACGAGTGCACCGAGTTGACCACGCCCGAGCGGGTCAGGAAGGTCCCGAGAATGGTCAGCAGGAAGGTGATCAGGATGAGGATCGTCGTCCACGCCTTGAGCGAGCCGCGGCGCTGCTGGACGATGGCCGAGTGGAGCGCCGCAATGGCGGTCAGCCAGGGCAGGAAGGAGGCGTTCTCGACCGGATCCCACGCCCAGTAGCCGCCCCAGCCGAGCACCTCGTACGACCACCAGCCGCCGAGCATGATGCCGAGCGTCAGGAAGGCGGTCGGCACCAGCAGCCAGCTGCGGAGCGGCTTGAGCCAGGTCGGCCCGAGCTGGCCGCGCAGGAGGGCCGCCACCGCCATGGCGAAGGGCACGCTCATCCCGACATAGCCGAGGTAGAGCATCGGCGGGTGGACGATCATCAGGATGTGGTTCTGGAGCAGCGGGTTGGGGCCCGGGCCGTCGCTGGGGATCGGTGCCGGTGTGGCCGCGAAGGGGTTGGCCGGTCCGGCGATGAGGTAGCTGAAGAAGAGGCCGATGGCGAAGAGGGTGCCGAGCGAGTAGGCCAGATAGTGCTCGTGCCCCTTGCGCTGTAGATAGGCGAACGCGGCGGTGAATCCACCGAGGACAGCTCCCCAGAACAGGATCGAGCCTTCGAGCGACGACCAGAGCGAGACAATGGAGATCACCGTCGGCGTCGCTCGCGAGCCGACCTGGGCGACGTATCCGACCGAAAAATCGTGCGTGAGCAGCGCGTACACCATCAGCAGGTTGGCTAGCCCCATCGCCAGGGCGAAGAGGTAGGCCAGCCGCCGCGACAGCTCGAGGCCCCGTACCGAGCGGCGCGCACCGGCGCCGTAGGCGAGTGGAACGCCGATCGCGCACACCAGGAGCGCCAGCAGGACGAGGCCGAGGCCTAGAGTAGAGATCACGTCGCGGACTCGTCGAACTGCATGGACTTCATGAGCTCCTTGATGTCGAGATCCTCGTCCTTGCCGGGCGCGGCGTACTCGTTGTCGTGCTTGACCATCAGGCGGCGGGTCTCGAACCAGCCGTCGGAGCGCATGGTGCCTTCGACGACCACGCCGATTCCTTCGCGAAACATCGCCGGCGGGACGGTCTTCGCCGCCACGCGCACCGACTCTTCACCGTCGGTCACGGCGAAGCGCAGCGTCAGGCCGTCGGGCTCGCGCTCGATGGAGCCCGGCTCCACCAGGCCGCCGAGCCGGATGCTGGCGCCGATCGCCTGATCGCCCGAGGCGTTGAGCTCGCTCGGGCTCCAGTAATAGACCAGGTTCTCGCCGATGCCGCCCAGCGCCAGGTAGGCGAGGACGCCGCCGCTGACGAGCACCGCGACGAGCGTGATGACCAGCCGCCGCCGTCGTTCGCTCATCGCTCGTCCTCCGCGTTCTCGGTCCGGCGCAGGCGCCGGCGCAGGATCCAGGCATAGGCCGCGAGGACGATAGCGGTGATCGCGTAGCCGGCGATCACGTAGGTCCAGCCGCCGCCGATGACGCCTTCGGGCATCGCCATCTCATTCATCTCATCCCTCCTGGGGCGCCTCCGGAACGGCCGTCCCTCTCGGCGCTCGCCGCGGTGGCAGTGCCACGCTCTCGCGGCGGAGCCGCGCGAGCTCGAGTCGCGAGCGCCGGGCCACGAACCAGATCGCGAGGAACAGCATGGCGAAGGCGTTGATGCGCAAGGGGGTAATCATGGTGGAGGCCACGGTCTCGGGCGACGACTGCACCTGGTGCAGGCTGCGGAACCAGCGCACGCAGAAGTAGACCAGCGGAACGTCGACGTAACCGACGATTACAGCTACCGCGCTCCAGGTGGCCCGCCGCTCGGGCTCGGCGACGTAGGAGCGCAGCACCAAAACTCCTGTAAAGAAGAGCACCATGATCAGAGTCGTCGTCAGACGGACGTCCCAGTCCCACCAGACGCCCCAGGTGGGCTTCGCCCAGATCATTCCCTGGACCGTCAGCAGGGCGCCGAGGACCACTCCGGTCTCGGTCGCGCCCGTCATCACTGCATCCCATTTCGGCCTGCCGGTCCACATAGATGCGATGGCGAAGCCGAAAGCCGCGGTCAAGACCAGCATCGAGATCCACGCGGTCGGTACGTGCACGTACATCAGGCGCTGTACCTCGCCCATATGGCGCTCGGGGGGTGCCGCGAAGAGGCCGATGTAGCTGCCTACCAGCAGCATCAGAAGCCCGACGAGGCCGATGATCGCGTCCCAGCGTAGTCGTTTCATTCAGACGCCTTCTTCCACCACGTGTGTGAAGAGGACCCCGCTCAGAGTCCAGTAGATTACATCGAAAGCGCCCAGCAAAACCGTCCAAGAGGAGAGCTGACCCATCGGGTCTCCGCCGAGAACGAGCGCGATCGCCTTGACCGATCCGAGTAGAACCGGCACCACCAGGGGAAAGAGCAGAAGCGGCAACAGCACGTCCTGGCTGCGCAGCCTGCTCGTCATCGCTGCAAAGAGGGTGCCGGGCGCCGACAGCCCGGCGGCGGCGAGCGCCCAGAGGCCGATCACCTGCACGAGCGTCGCCGGTCCGGCGTCGACGGCATAGAGGATGACGGCGACCGGGGTGAGAATCGGCGCCAGCAGGATCAGGAACAGGGTGTTGCTGAGCGCCTTGCCGTAGTAGAGCGCCATCGGCTCGACCGGCGCCAGCAGCAGCCCCTCGAGGGCGTGGTTCTCGTGCTCCAGGCGGAAGCCTTCGGAGAGCGCCAGGGTCGAGCTGAGGAGCAGCGCCAGCACCAGGAAGCCCGCCGCGCCCGCCCGCAGGGCCGCGCTGTCGGGGCCGACCGCGAACGAGAACAGCAGAAGGGTGACGATGCCGAACAGGACGACCGACAGGCCGCGGGTGCGCCCGCGCCATTCGAGCAGCAGGTCCTTGCGCACCAGCGTCGCGATCTGACCGAGGACTCTCACGCCGGCTCCTCCATCTGGCTCGGAAGATCGGCCGCCGAGCCCTCCCAGGCGATCTGGCCCTCTTCGAGCAGCAGGGCGCGACGGCAGATGCGGCTCATCCGCGGGATCGCGTGCGAGGCGACCACGACCGTGGTTCCGTGCTCGACCTCGCGGGCGATCCAGCGCTCGACCAGCTTCTTGCCGCCGGAGTCGAGCGCCGCCAGCGGCTCGTCCAGAAAGATGACGTCGGGCTTCTCGATGCGCGTGCGCAGCAGCGTCAGGCGCTTGCGCATGCCGGAGGAGAAGCCGCCGACGGGAAGATCGCGATGCGGGGTCAGAGCGACCTCGTCGAGCAGGTTCTCGAGCTCGCCGTCGGCGTAGGCGACGCCGCCGAGGCGCGCCCACACCCGCAGCGTCTCGAAGGCGGTCAGTCCGTCGTAGAGGTAGCTGCGGTGCGAGACCATCGACAGCAAGCGCCTGCAGGCCAGGCGCTCGGAGTGGGGATCGCGGCCGAGAATCCGCACCGTGCCGGCGCTCGGCCGCGAGAGGCCGGCCAGCACCCTGAGCAGGGTCGTCTTGCCGGAGCCGTTGGAGCCGGCCAGGAGGAGGCTGTCGCCGCGCGCCACCTCGAGGTCGACGTGCGCCAGGACCCAGCGACGACCGAAGCGGCGCCCGAGGCTCTCGCAGCGGATCGCGCTCGAGCTCACGATCGCCTCCGGCGGGGCACGAAGCGCGGCACGCGCCGAGAGTAGTCGACGTACGCCTCGCCGAACCGACCGCGGAGCTCGCGTTCCTCGATCAGCACCAGCCCGAAGAGAACGGGCACCGAAGCGAGCAGCAGCACATAGATCCCGGTGTAGTTCACGAACAGGGTGGCGCCCGAGATGCCCAGTATGAGCGACAGGTAGCGTGGGTGCCGGATGTGGGCATAGATCCCCTGGTCGAGGAGCTTGCCCGGCCTGTCGCGTGAGAGCTCGGGGGCGCCTGCCAGGATGTAGAACTTCAGGTGCTTGCGGCACTGGATCTCGAGTGCGACGGCGCTCAGGTAGAGGAGCGCGCCGATCGCGGTCCCCCACGGGCTGAACCCGAGGTCGGCGCCGAGCAGCGGGTCGCGAATCCGCCAGAGCCCATATACGCAAGCCAGGCAGACCGTAGAGACGATCAGATAGGCGGGCAGCCGACCGAGCTTTCGCCAGGCATTGGCGAACGGGTGGATCAGATACCAGTAGAGGAAGGCCGGCGGCATCGAGATCAGCGTCAGGGCGGCCAGCCAATAGCGGGCGCTCTCCAGCATGGGCCGACTCTATCGTCGCAGCGCCGGCGTGGCGGAAGCGCTAGAATGATCGGCTAGCTAGGGAAGTGTCGCTAGGAGGTGCACATGGCTGAAGGGCCTACCGGCTCCAGGGTGCAATCAGCCGGTCCCGATCCCGCCACGATCGGTGGTGAGGCGGCGATCGATCGACCACTGCTCGACCTGATGAGCTCGACCGAGCTCGGAGGGGAGGAGTTCGGCTCCGGCCTCGCAGAGCTGGAGGCCCGGCACGGCTCGCTCGTCTACGCGCGGCTGCTGACGCTGCTCTGCCACCTCGAGTTCGAGCCGCAAGCGGCGAAGAGCCGGTGGCAGGAGCTGCTCGCGCATCGGCGGCAGCTCGAAGAGCGCTGGGGATGGCCGGTCGATCTGCGCGTCGCCCTGGCGAGCTTCTTCATCCAGGTCGATCGCCGGCTCGAGAACCCGACGATCATCGAGATGCGGCTGCTCGAGCAGACCCAGGCCTTCGCCTATCGCGACGAGCTGACCGGTCTCCGCAACTACCGCTTCTTCGAGTTCTACCTCTTTCACGAGTTCCAGCGCAGCGAGCAGTACGGCTGGCCGCTCTCGCTGATCCTGCTCGACGTCGACGACTTCAAGGCCTTCAACGATCGGCATGGGCACGTGGCCGGCAACGAAGCGCTCGCGACCGCCGCTCGCCTGATCTCCGCCACCTGCCGCAAGGTGGACATCACGGCCCGCTACGGCGGCGAGGAGTTCGCCGTGATCGCCCCGGCGACGCCCAAGATCGGCGCCATGCGCGTAGCCGAGCGCGCGCGCGAAGCCATCGCCGCGCACAAATGGACTCGGGAGCCGATGACGGTGAGCGCGGGCGTCGCCACCTTCCCCGGTGACGCGGGCGACGGCGACGAGCTGATGCGCCATGCCGACGAGGCGCTCTATCTGGCCAAGGCTCGCGGCAAGGACCAGGTCCGCCTCTACGGCGACAACCGGCGCTCCTATCGCCGGATTCCGCTGGCTCTCGACGGGCAGCTGCGCGCTCCGGCGGCGGAGCCGCGATCGATCACGACCATCGACGTCAGCGAGGCGGGCGTACGGTTCCTGTGCGACTCGGAGGTGCCGCTCGAGGCCCTGGTCGAGCTGAGATTGGATCTGCCCGACTTCGATCGCCGGATCAAGGTCGGCGGCCGGGTGGTGCAGTCGACGCGCAGCGACGCGGGGTACGACGTCGCGGTCCGCAGCGTCGATCTCTCGAGCCGGGACCGCCGGCTGCTCTCCGACTTCCTGAACCGGGTGGAGGTCTAGCCGCCTGGCGGCCTCAGGGTCGGCGGCGGTAGAGCTTGACGCCGCTCGTCTCGCCTCGTGCCAGCAGCTCGGCCTCTGCATCGGGGCGGCTCTTGAACCGCTTGTAGCTCCAGAGATACTGCTCGGGCCGCGTGCGGACGCAGCTCTCGATCTCGCGGTTGAGGGCGGTGGCGGCGATCACCGGATCGGGATCGGCGAGATCGGCGGCGGCCGTGCGGAAGC
>JAHEKO010000072.1:0-4657 GCA_024638355.1 Acidobacteriota bacterium | reverse complement strand
TTGTAGCTCCAGAGATACTGCTCGGGCCGCGTGCGGACGCAGCTCTCGATCTCGCGGTTGAGGGCGGTGGCGGCGATCACCGGATCGGGATCGGCGAGATCGGCGGCGGCCGTGCGGAAGCGAAAGGTGAAACGACCGTCCGGCTCGCGGGTCGCCCAGCCGACGAGGGCCGGTGAGCCGAACTTGCGCAGCAGCCTGGCGACCAGGGTCATGGTCAGCGCCGGCACGCCGAACAGCGGCGCGAAGACGCCGCTCGCGCGCACCGGCTCCTGGTCGGGCAGAACGATGAGCAGCTTGCCCTCGCTGAGCTCGCGGTAGATGCGGCGCAGTCCGTGGGGGGTTGCCGGCACCATGGTGCAGCCGTGTCGCTGGCGCGCTTCGAGCAGGAACCTCTCGAGCTCGGCGATCCGCGGCGGCCGGTAGAGGGCCGTGAACGGACGCCGGCGCATCATCAGATAGTGATTGAACAGCTCCCAGTTGCCCAGATGCGGCAGCAGCAGCACAGCCCCCTTGCCCTCGGCGAGCGCCTGGTCGAGCAGGTCGCCGCCCTCGGTCTCGCCCACCCAGCGCTCGAGCTTCGCGGGGGGCCAGCGCAGCAGCGCACCGCCCTCGGCGTAGAACTTGCCAGCGGAGATGAGGCTTCGCCTGAGGAGGCTCCGGCGCTCTGACCGCGGGAGCTCGGGAAAGCACCAGCTCAGGTTGAGCCGCGACGCGCGGCGCAGGGGGTTGGGCACGAGCCAGCAGACTGTGCCGAAGGCGGTACCGATGGCGCGCGCCAGGCCGAGCGGCAGGGCGGCGATCGCCGCGGTCGCGAGGCGGGCGGCGGCGGCGAGAAGGGGCGACGAGCGGGTGAGCTTCTGCCTGGCTATCGGATCACCCCCACCGTGCCGCTCGAGAGGTCGACGAGGACGCGCCGCAGAATCGACTCATGGGCTCGGTAGTCGACGTCGTCTCTAGATCGCCGCGGGCAGCTCCTCGCCGGGGTTCACGAACAGGTTCCGCTCGAGCCGGTACTGCTTGTCGTAGAGCTCCTTGTAGCGGCCGTCGCGGGCCAGGAGCTCGTCGTGGGAGCCGCGCTCGACCACCTCTCCTTGTTCCATGACCAGGATCAGATCGGCGTTGCGGATGGTGGAGAGGCGATGGGCGATGACGAAGCCGGTGCGCCCGCGCTTCAGCTCGGCGAGACCTTGCTGGATGAGCGCCTCGTTCTCGCTGTCGAGGCTGGAGGTCGCCTCGTCGAGGATCAGGATGCGCGGATCGGCGAGGATCGCGCGCGCGATCGCCAGCCGCTGGCGCTGGCCGCCGGAGAGCTTGATGCCGCGCTCGCCGATCACGGTGTCGTAGCCCTTCTTGAAACCGTCGACGAAGTCGTCGCAGCGGGCGAGCCGCCCGGCCTCCTCGAGCTCCTCGCGCGTCGCGCCCGGCCGGCTGTAGAGGATGTTGTCGGCGATCGTGCCGTCGAACAGGAAGTCGTCCTGCAACACCACGGCGAACTGCTTGCGGTAGTCGCGCAGGCGGACGCTCTGGAGGTCGTGCCCGTCCACCAGCACGCGCCCCGACTGCGGGCGCCGGAACGCCATGATCAGGTTGATCACGGTCGTCTTGCCGGCGCCGCTCGATCCGACCAGCGCCGTCGTGGTGCCGGCCGGCGCCGTGAACTCGACCCCGCGCAGCACCGGCAGCCCTTCGGTGTAGGCGAAGGTCACGTTGTCGAAGGCGACCTCGCCGCGCAGCCGCTCGAGCCGACGGCGGCTCCCATCGCCGGCGTCCTCGGTCGGCTGCGAGAGGATGTCGCGAATCCGGTCGAGGCCGGCGAACGCCTCGGTGATCTGGGTGCCGATGGCGCTCATCTGGATCAACGGCGTAACCATCAGGCCGGTGAACATCACGAACATGAAGATGTCGCCGACCGTCATACGCCCAGCCAGCACCTCGCGCGCGCCGAACACGCTCATGGCGATGCCGACCAGCCCGAACAGCAGGGCCGAGAGGCTGGTGATCGCCGAGACCCCGCGCATGGTGGCGATGATGTTGCGCAGGAGCTTGTGCGCGTGATGGGCGAAGATGCGCTCCTCGCGCTTCTCGGCGGTGTAGGCCTTGACCACCTTGACCCCGCCGAGCGCCTCGTTCAGCCGACCGGTGAGGTCGGCGTTGAGCTTGCCCCGCTTGCGGAAGAGCGGCCGCAGCCGGCTGAAGCCGACGACCATGATCGCCGCGAAGGCGAGGAGCAGCACGACGGTCACGGTGGTCAGCCGCCAGTTGAGCCAGAACAGAACGCCGAGCGCCAGGGCGGAGGTCAAGAGGCCGCCGATCAGCTGCACGAACCCGGTGCCGACCAGGTTGCGCACTCCCTCGGCGTCGGTGATCACGCGCGAGATCAGCTCGCCCGACTTGTGCTCCTCGAAGAACTTCACCGGCAGGCGCATCACGTGCTCGTGCACCTTGATCCGCAGATCGTTGATGGAACGCTGAGCGGTGATGCCCAGGATCAGCGACAGGAGATACGAGGTGCCGGCCTGGAGCAGGGTGGCCGCACCCGCCGCCAGCGCGATCCACTTGAGCAGATCGGCCCGCTGCTGGCCGATCACGTCGTCGATCAGGACCTTGGTGGTCGCCGGCAGCACCATCGCCGACACCCGGCTGATGACCAGCAGCCCGAGCCCGAGCCCGAGCCGCCGGCGCCGCGCCCAGATGATCTCCTTCGACTCCCGCCAGACGACGCCGAAGTCGAGCTTTTTCTTCTTCTTTTCGTCTGGGGGCGACATTTCGGGAGCCTATCGCAGGAGCGAAGGGGGAGCGGCCGCCGAATACCAAGACCAGCCCGTAGAATCACCGCATGCCCGAATTCCGAGCCGCCTACTTCGCGCAAGACTATGAAGCCACTCTCGCCTTCTACCGCGACGGGCTCGAGCTGCCGGTGATCGAGAGCTGGGACCGCGGTCGCGACGATCGGGGGACGATCTTTCGGGCGGCCGAAGGGCGGATCGAGATCCTGGCGCTGCCCGAGGAGCGCGAGGAGGGGTCGGCCTGGGACTACCGGCGGCCGGCCGGCGTCTTTCTGGTGATCGAGGTCGAGGACGTCTCGGCGGCGTACGAACGGGCGCGGGCTCGCGGCCTGTCGATCCGGGAAGACCTCAAGCTCCAGCCCTGGGGCCACCGCAGTTTCGTGGTCGCCGATCCCGAGGGATTCGGGATCTATCTCTACACCGACGAGAAGGAAGAGACGGCGAGATGACGAGCGAGCCCGCCTGGCAGCCGACCGCCTGCAATCTGTGCAGCCTCAACTGCGGCGTCGAGATCCGGGTCGAAGAGGGCCGATTCAAGCGCGTTCGGGGCGACAAGAGCCATCCGTCGTCCGAGGGGTATCTGTGCCAGAAGGCTTCGCGGCTCGACTACTACCAGAACCACGCCGCGCGGCTCACGCACCCGATGCGTCGCCGGCCCGACGGCAGCTTCGAGCGGATCGACTGGGACACCGCCATTCGTGAGGTCGCGGCCCGGCTGGTGGAGATCCGCGACACGCACGGCGGCCACGCCATCGCCTACTACGGCGGCGGCGGGCAGGGGAACCACCTGGGCGGGGCGTACGGCGTGCCGTTCCGCGCCGCGCTCGGCACGCCCTACCTCTACAACTCGCTGGCGCAGGAGAAGACGGGCGACTTCTGGGTCAACGGCGAGCTCTTCGGGCGTCAGACCTGCCACCTCACCGAGGGGATCGAGGAGAGCGCCTACGTGATCATCATCGGCGCCAACCCCTGGCAGGCGCACGGCATCCCGCAGGCGCGGAGGGTCCTGCGCGAGATCTCGAAGGATCCCGAGCGCACGCTGGTGGTGATCGACCCGCGGCGCACCCGCACCGCCGAGCTGGCCGACGTCCATCTGCAGGTGCGCCCCGGGACCGACGCCTTCTTGATGTCCGCGATGCTCGGGACGATCGTCCAGGAGGGCCTCGAAGACCGCGAGTTCCTCGGCGCGCGCACCGAGGGCCACGAGGAGCTGCTCGAGGCGCTCCGCCGCGTGCCGGTCGACGACTACGCCCGCCGCGCCGGCGTCGACCCGAAGCAGGCGCGCGAGGTCGCCCGCGGCTTCGCCCGCGCCGGGTCCGCCTGCACCCGTCACGACCTCGGCATCGAGCACAGCCTGCACTCGACGCTCAACACCTATCTCGAAAAGCTCTTCTCGATCCTCACCGGCAACCTCGCCGTCGCGGGCGGCAACAACCTCCACACCCAGTTCGTGCCGCTGATCGGGCACTCGAAGAGCCCCGAGGAGGGCGGCCCGCGCACCCGGGTGACCGGCATGCGCGAGATCAGCAAGTTCTATCCCCCCAACATCCTGCCGCTCGAGGTGAACACCGATCATCCCGAGCGGCTGCGGGCGCTCGTCGTCGACAGCTCGAACCCGATGCAGACCGCCGCCGACACCCGCGCCTATCGCGAGGCGATGGAGCGGCTCGAGCTGGTGGTGGCGATCGACGTCGCCGACACCGAGACCGTTCGCTGCGCCGACTACGTCCTGCCGGCGCCGTCGCAGTATGAGAAGTGGGAGGCGACCTTCTTCACCCTGAGCTTCCCGACCAACTACTTCCATCTGCGGCGGCCGATCGTCGAGCCGCGCGGCGACACCCTGCCCGAGCCCGAGATCTACCGCCGGCTGC
>JAHEKO010000526.1 GCA_024638355.1 Acidobacteriota bacterium | reverse complement strand
CGATCTCCTCCACTCGCCCGGCGGCGTGGTGGAAGACGAAGACCGGCGGCATGCCCGCGGCCGAGGCGGTCACCCGGCGGCCGGCGAAGCGGACCAGCGCGACGCCCATGTTCATGCGCCCCAGATTCATTCGCTTGATCGCCCGCGTCGCGTCGGCGAGCACCCGCGGCGGCTCGTCGCTCCCCGCGGCGGCGGTGAACAGACCTTTGACCACGGTAACCATGGTGCCGGCGCGGGCGCCGTGTCCCGACGCGTCGCCGATCGCAGCGGTCAACACCCCGTCGACGCCGGGGAAGAAATCGTAGTAGTCGCCCCCCACCTCGGTGGCGGTCCTCATCGACACCGCGACCTCTAGCTCCGGGTGTCGGGGCAGGCTCTTGGGCAAGAGCGACAGCTGGAACTCGCGCGCTTCCTCGAGCTCGCGCCCCTTGCGCTCGTTCTCGGCCGCCAGCAGCTTCTGCTGGAACTCCTGGTCCTTGCGGCGGCGTGCCTCCTCGAGCAGCCGCGCCTGGTTGTCGCTCAGCTCCTCCGCCATGCGGTTGATGGTGCGCGCGAGGCGCCCGAACTCGTCCTTCGATCGAACCGGCACTCGGGTCTGGAGGTCTCCGAGGGCGAGCCGCTCCGCGCCCCGCGTAAGCGCGGTCAGGTCGCGGGTCATGCGCGAGGAGAGCCAGACGATGCCGACCATCGACAGGATGATCAAGCCGAGGCCGTAGACGAAGTTGCGGACCGCGGCGCCGCGAATGCCGCGCAGCGAGTCGCCGATCGGCCGGCCGATACCGAAGGTCAGGCCCGAGTCCTCGTCGACGGTCTCGACCACGATCCAGTCGGGCGACACGCCGGCCGCCGCCCCGGCAACTCCGATCTCTTCGAGCACCTCGCGATCGCGAGGCCGTTCGACGTAGATCTCGCCGGCGGCGTCGCGGGCGAACGGCACCTTGCCCTCGTCGCGCTCCACCCGCGACAGCACCTGGTCGAGGATCGCCGTGGCCGGAACCATCGCCTTGAGCTCGCCGACCACCCGATCTCCCTGGCGCACCGGGCTGGCGAACTCGCTGCCGAGGAGCTCGTTCATCTTCGCGCTGCGCGTAGCCAGCATCTCGAGCTCGGCCTCCTCGAGGACGCTCTGCTGGCGGATCACCTCCGCGACCGTCTGCTCGAAGTACTCCGGCGACAGTCCCGAGGCATCGAGATTCTCGCGCAGCTGCTGGAGCTTGCGCAGCGACCTGGTGAGCGCCTCCGACGGATAGATGAAGAACGGCTCGCCCGCCAACTCCGAGACGCCCGCGTCGAGCGCCGGCGAGAACTCGAGCCAGTCGACCATCGGCGCCACCTCGCCCATCCGGGTCATCAGGTCGACGTAGATGTCCGCCACCTCGAGCTCGGCCGACTCGGCCGCCAGCAGCGAGCGCACCGGCAGGGCGGTCACCTCGTCGAGGCGCCGCTCGATACCGCCGCGCACCGCCTCGAGCTGCGCGCCCATCTCCTCGGCCAGCGAGCGCGACTCGGCCTCTACCGCCAACCGAAAGGCGCCGAGCGAGCTGGTGTACGAGTAGAGAACGATACCGGCCAGCGGCACCACCGCGAGAAGCAGGAAGACAAGGACGAGCTGCGTTCGAACGTTCACGATCTATCCAGCCCGAGCCGCCCCGAGTCACTCCCCCTTCAGGGTCTTCACCCCGAAGCCGTCGCGCTCGAACCCGACCCGGCCGGGGAGCACCCTCCACGACCCGCCGGCTCGCTCCACCGCCCGGAAGACCGCGGTCAGCTCCACGGCGCGCTCCTGGGGCCGCAGCTCGAGGTAGACGAGGCCGCGCTCGCCGGAGGCCGAGACCCCCATGCGGCCGTACTGCACGGCGACCTGGCGCGGATTCTCGTAGAACACGACTCCGGGAGCGGCATGCTCGCCCAGCGCTTCGATCTTGGAGGCCCAGAGCTCGATCCGGTCACGATTGCGGCGCCGGAACGACTCGATCATCTCGTCGTCGGCGAGGTCGCTCGCCGCCAGCGACTCGAGCGCGCTCTCCCGCTCCTGCCGCGTGTCGCGCGGCAGCCGCAGAAAGCGGCCGATGGTGATCCGCTGGTGTTCGACGTCGCCGAGCTCCTCGTCGAGCACCGCCCGCAGCGCCTCGATCTCGCCCGGTAGGAGCACCCGCTCTTCCGCCGTCGACGCGACGGCAGCGAGCGCCATCAAGGCGATGACGCACCACGCCGCCAGACGCATCGGACCGCAGCCGGCCCGGGTGCCGGTCGCGGCGCTCAGCACTCCGGACCGACCAGCTCGATCCGATCGGGTTGGTTAGGCACCATGCAGAGAAACTCGAAGGGCGCTTCGAGCACCTCATAGAAGTGAGGCGTGTCCGCGGGAATGTAGAGCACGTCCTCGGGGCCGACCTCGAACACGCGGTCGCCGATGCCCACCCGAGCTCGACCCTTGAGCACGAACTGCTCGTGTTCGACACGGTTGGTGTGCCGCGGCATCCCGCCGCCGGCGCCCATGATGAAGCGGCGCATGGCGAAGTTCGGCGCCCCGTCTTCGGGGCCCAGCAGCACCTGGGTCTCGGTCGCGGAGCCCGCGGCCACGGCCTGCCGCTCCACCCGCCGCGCGCTCCTCACCACACCGGGAGCGGGTGCTCGGTCGCCCACGGCTTAGCCTGAGCCGGCCGCTTCCTGCTGCGCGATCCAGGCCGCGAGGGTCTCGACGGCGTCCGGCCGGATCTCTCCGGGATCCTCGCGATGCTCCGAGACCCAACTCTTGAGCGAGGCCATCAGCTTGGCGGCGTGCTCCTGATGCGAGCCGGCCAGCTCGGTGTAGGTCGTGGCCGCCTCTCTCAGATAGTTGAGGGCGAGGAACGCCTCGCCGCGCCCGTAGATGTTCTCGACGTCCTCGGGCGCGAG
>JAHEKO010000525.1 GCA_024638355.1 Acidobacteriota bacterium | reverse complement strand
TCGTCGAGACCGCGATCCTTGAAGCCCTCGAGCACGATGAGCCGTTCGGAGTGCGACTCCATGTACTCCAGGTGCTTGTTGCCGAACTCGCGGACCTCGTCCTTGAATGCCAGGAACTCCTCTTCTTCGGCCTCGCGGATCGCCTGGACGTCCTCGTTGAGTTGTCGGAGATCGCGCGTCAGCTCGGCCTGCGTCCGCTGCAGATCCTCCGCGAGCTTGCGGATGCTCTCCACCACTTCGGAGTGGACCGGGCCTTCGAGCTGGTCGACCCGGTCGGGCAGCGCACCGAGCGACCGCAGCGTGGCGGTCTCCTTCTCGACGTGGGCCTGAAGCGCCAGATTGTACTCGCGCTGCCGCCGCCAGAGCTCGTTCTGAGGCGTCTTGACCAGGGCGCGGAGGAGCTTCTTGAAGCCGACGATCAGCCAACCGATACCCGGGCGATGGCTCTCGATGGGCGGGTTCTGGTCGAGCTCCCAGATCCGCCGCCACTCCTCCAGATCGCGCGGCGGCGCGGCCGGCTCTCGCTCTTCAGGCGGCATCTTTTCCAGGGAAATTCGATTCGGGGGAACGGCCCGATCGCATCAGCGGGACGATACCACGGCGTCCGGCTCGGCCTGGCCCGCGACCACCTCCACGACGCCGCTCGCGATCGAGGCGCCCAGCCAGCCGCCGAACAGCTCGACGCCGCCCGCGGCGAGATCGAGCTCGAAGCGGTAGCGGCCCGGCCGGCGCGGCCAGCGTTGGTCGAACTCGAGTTCGAGCCGCTCGCCGCGGGCCACCTCCCGGTCGATGGAGGTGAAGCCGATTGCCGGTTCGCCGTCCGCGCCGCTTCCCTCCGGCCACATCCGGCGCACCAGGTGGATCGGCACGTCGGCCTCGCTGGCCCACGGCCGCCGGCCGCGGTTGACCAGGGCCACGCGCAGGATCGACGTGCCGCCGGCCGCCACCGTCGACGGCAGCTCCACCGGGTCGGCGGCGTAGGCGAAGAACTTCGCCGCCAGCCGGTAGGGACCCAGGTGCCGCACGTCGGCTCGCGCCTCGATTCCCGCCGGCGCCTCGATCGACAGCCGAATCAGGTGCGCGCGCCAGTTCGCGGGAGTCCACCAGAACGGGTGCCGCCGCCAGGCGGGCGCGGCCACCACCTCGATCAGACCGCCGGCGTAGCGGCCGTGCGAAGCGAGCTCGAAGCGCTGCGCGCCCCGCCAGTCGCGGAAAACCAGGGCCGCGCCCGGCGTATCGACCCAGACCAGGAAGCGCAGCACGCCGCTCGGCCGCGGCGTCGCGAGCAGAATCTCCGCCGGCTGCCGGCCGCTGTCGAGGTAGATCCGATGCTCGGTGACCTCGGCGTTGCCGTCGACGAAGCGGAGGAACTCGTCGGAGAGATAGCGGTCTTCGCGATCCTCGATCGCCAGGGCGGTCGACTCGTAGGGCAGCAGGCGAAAGATCCCCGAGTAGGCGTGGCTCTGGCTCGAGAAGGGCTTGCCGCGCTCGCGCTCGACCGAGTGGAGCGCCGAGAGGAACGAGACCGCCGACAGCACCCACACCCCGATCAGCCAGCCGGCTCGGGGCGGCCTGCGCACGGCGAGCGGCAGCAGCGCCAGAGCCGGGAGCACGTAACGGTTGCCGACGAAGGAGGCGCCGCCGAAGTAGTTGTCGGGCATCCAGATCAGGTAGAAGGCCGCCAGGCCGGCGGCGCCGGCCAGAAGCGCCCACTGCTCGCGCCCGGCGCCGGGCACGGCCGCGCCGAACAGGACGAGAGCCAGCGGGAAGTAGACCAGGAGACCGGTATGACGTCCGGCCAGGAAGTAGAGCGAGGAGTAGGCGCTCACTCGCGGCCGCACGGCGGGCCGCAGCCCCAGCCGCTGGGTCGCCCTCCCGGCGTCGAACTGCTCGAGCGCCCGAGCGGCATCGGCGCCGGCGGGATAGCCGGTGGCGAGGTTGAAGGTCGCGCGCTCGGCGCGATAGGGGTTGGCGGCGCCGATCAGCGCCGAGCTCAGCCCGAGGACGAGCACGAGCGCGGCGGCTGCGCCGCCGGCGGCCGCGAGCGCGCGCCGAACCCTGCCGCTCGCCGCCACCGCCGCCACGACCGCGACGACGACGATGGCGTTGGGCGGACGCATGGCGATCAGCGGGCCGAGCAGAGCCCCGCCCGCCGCCGCCATCCAGACCGACCGGACGCGCCGCGGGCCACCCAGGCAGAGCGCCGCGCCGGCCAGCGCAAAGGCGAACTGCAGGGCGTCGCCCATCGACCAGGCGATCTGGGGCAAGAGCGCTCCCGCGCCGGCGAAGGTGGCGAGGGTCAGCGCCCACGCTCCCCGCTCCTTTCGGTCCCGCAGGATCGTCCAGACGAGAACCAGTGCGCCGGCGATCGCCAGCCCGTTGAGCGCCGCCATCCCCGGCCGGCCGAGAAGGGCGACGAGAGGAGCCGCGAGGAGCGGATAGACCACCGGCTTCGAGTACGCGACGCGCGCGCCGGAGCGCTGCAGGATGAGGGTCTTGCGCGCCGGGCGCTCGGTCGCCTCCAGACGCGCCAGGTCGGCGTTGGTGAATTCGAGATCGCCGTCGCTCACCAGGCTCTCCGTCATCGCCAGGAACGTGCTCTCGTCGCCGGCGACCTCGGCCCACGAGCCCCGGCGGGCGGCCAGAAGGAGCAAGGCCGCAACGCTCAAGAGCATCAATCCGATCGCGGTCAGCTCGCGTCTGCGCTTCGACTGCGGGAGGCTCGGCACGCTGGCACGATGCTACGCGAGACGAGCCGCTCGAGACAGACCGGCCCGCAGCCACGACCCCGATCGCCGCGATCTTGATCCGCCCTCGGCGCGGTGCTACGCTGTCTACCCCGTCTTATGCGTGCACTCGAAGCGACGGCCAGCGTCCTCTTCCCCGACGCGCCCCCGGTGCACGA
>JAHEKO010000524.1 GCA_024638355.1 Acidobacteriota bacterium | reverse complement strand
CTGCGGGAGGCCGAGCCAGACGCCATCTTCCGATTCAAGAACGAGTTCCGCTCCCTGGCGGATCTCTCCCACCCCAACCTCGTGACCCTCTTCGAGCTGTTCGTCGAGGAGCATCAGTGGTTCTTCACCATGGAGCTGGTGGCGGGGGTGAGCTTCGTCGACTACGTCCGAGGCGCGTCGGCCGAGGCGCCGGCGGAGCTCCCGTCCGACCTTCCCACGCTGGACTCTCCCTCTGGGTATCTCCCGGCGCGATCCGATGAAGGTGCTCCCAGGCCCCTCGACCGGAGCTCCCTCGAGCGGCTGCGCGGGTCGCTTCGACAGCTTGCCGACGGGCTCGCGACGCTCCACCGCGCCGGCAAGCTCCACCGCGACGTCAAGCCCTCGAACGCGCTCGTATCGAGCGAGGGACGCGTGGTCCTGCTCGACTTCGGGCTGGTGACCGAGCTGGCGTGCCGGGCGGGGGACCTCGGCGTGACCTTCCAGCTGGCGGGCACCCCCGCCTACATGTCTCCGGAGCAGTGGCAGGGTGTCCCCGCCACCGCGTCCGCCGACTGGTACAGCGTCGGGGTGATGCTCTACGAGTGCCTGGCCGGCTGCCATCCGTTCCCGGGAGCGAAGCAGGCGCCTCCGCTCGCGGCGACCCCGCCGGCTCTCGTGGTGGAGGGTCTTCCCGAGGATCTGGCGAGCCTCTGCGAGGACCTGCTGGGGCCCGATCCGGAGGCCCGGCCGGACAGCGGGGAGATCCTCGATCGCCTCTCGGGCTCCGGCGCGGGATCCCCGAGGACCGCAGCGCCACGAGTGGACCCCGATCGGCTCCCGCTCGTGGGCCGCGAGCGAGAGCTCGGGGAGCTCGATGCGGCCTACGGCCGCATGAAGGCCGGCCAGGCGGGCACCGTCTTCGTTCACGGCCCCTCCGGCATCGGCAAGAGCGCGCTCGTGGAGCGGTTCCTCGAGCGCCTGCACCGGGACGGGGATGCCGTGATCCTGCGCGGCCGCTGCTACGAGCGCGAGTCACTGCCTTACAAGGCCCTCGACAGCGTCATCGACGCGCTCAGCCGCTACCTCGGCCGCCTGCCGCCGGCAGAATGTGAGGGCCTCCTCCCGAGGGACGTGCTCGCCCTGGCTCAGCTCTTCCCGGTCCTCCGGCGGGTCGAGCGGGTGGCGAAGGCGGAGCGACGCGTGCTCGACACGCCGAACCCTCACGAGCTCCGGCGGCGTGGCTTCTCGGCTCTCAGGGAGTTGCTGGCGAGGCTCTCGGACCGCCGGCCGCTGGTCGTGTACATCGACGATCTGCAGTGGGGGGACGTGGACAGCGCGCCCTTCGTCGCGTCCCTCCTGCGTCCTCCCGATCCCCCGGCGCTTCTCCTGATCGGCTGCTATCGGAGCGAGGATGTCGAGACCAGCCCGTTCCTGACGACACTCCTCGCCAGCAACGGTGCGAGCGACGCGCCCGACAGCCGATGCTCCATCGCCGTCGGCGAGCTCTCGCCGGCGGAGGCCGAGGCCCTGGCCGTCGAGCTGCTCGAGAGGATCGGGAGGCGGGGAGAAGGCCCCCAGGCGCTCATCGCGCGGGAGTCCACCGGCAGCCCCTTCTTCGTCCACGAGTTGGTTCGACACGCGGAGGAGATCGGCCTGGCTGGAGGTACCAGCCGCGACCTTTCCCTGCAGGGTCTGTTGGGATCGCGGCTGGGCCGACTGTCCGCCCCCGCCCGCTCTCTGCTGGAGGTCGTGGCGCTGGCGGGTCAGCCGATCCCGCTGCAGATCGCCGCCGAGGCCGCCCGTCTCGAGGGCGAGCACGACCGCGCCCTCGCCCTCTTGCGCAGCGGGAGCCTGGTGCGGACGCGGACGACGGCTGAGCGGATCGAGATCGAGACCTACCACGACCGGATCCGGGAGACGGTCGTCGCGAGCCTCGCTCCCGACACCGGCCGGGAGCACCACGGGAAGCTGGCCCGAGCGCTCGAATCCTCCGGCAGTGCCGATCCGGAGATGCTGGCTGTCCACTTCCACGGCGCCGGGGAGGTGCAGAGGGCGGGTGAGCACGCGGTCGTCGCCGCCGACCGCGCCGCCGAGGCCCTGGCCTTCGACCGCGCGGCGGAGCTCTACGGGCTCGCTCTCGACTGCTGCGAAGGCGGGAGCGCTGGGGCCCACGATCTGCGCGCCCGCCTCGCCGACGCCCTCGCCAACGCCGGGCACGCCTCCGAGGCTGCCGACGCCTACGGAGAAGCCGGGGAGGGAGCCACCGGCCTGCGCGCGCGGGACATCGAGCGGCGGCAGGCCGACCAGCTCTTCCGCGCCGGGCGAAACACCGAGGGAAGGGCGGTCCTGACTCAGGTGCTCCGGCAGTTCGGGATCCGCCTGCCCCGGACCTCGGTCGGCGTGCTGGTGTGGGCGCTCTACTGGCAGCTCCGGGCCCGTCTGGCCGGCCTGCGTTTCCGGGCGAGCGAGGACCTCGATCCCGAGCAGCGCCTCCTCCTCGACACGCTCAGGACCGCCACCGCGTGCTTGAACCAGTTGCAGCCGCTGTTCTCGGTGGGGTTCAGCGGCCGTGCGCACGTCTTCGCCCAGCGCGTCGGGGGCCTCTTGCACTTCGCCATCGCCGTGAACGATCAGGCCTGCGCCACGGCGTGGCAAGGAGGACGGCGCAGAGATCGGCGAGCGCTCGCGCTCTCGCGCCGCGGGCTCGAGCTGGCGGAACGTACCGCGGACCCGATCGCGCTTGGACAGGCGTGGGCCTGGCACGGTGCGTGTCACGGCTGTGCCGGGCGCTGGAAGGACGCGCTTGGGCCGCTGAATCGCGGTGAACGCATCTGGCGCGAGCAGTGCGCGAACGTGACCTGGGAGCTCGGGACGGCGCGCTACGTGATCCTGTTCACGCTGCTCAACCTGGGAGAGGTCCGGGAGATCGGGCGCCGGCTCCCTGC
>JAHEKO010000523.1 GCA_024638355.1 Acidobacteriota bacterium | reverse complement strand
GCTCGGCGCGCGGTACGTCGGCGAAGACCATCGGCAACTCGACGTTCTCGAGCGCCGAGAGCCTCGAGATCAGATGGAAGAACTGGAAGACGAAGCCGATCTCGTGCCGGCGGATCTGCGTTAGCTCGCTGTCGCCGAGGCGGCCGACCTCCCGGTCGGCCAGGTGGTACGCCCCGGAAGTCGGGCGATCGAGGCAGCCGACGATGTTGAGCAGCGTCGACTTGCCCGATCCCGACGGGCCCATGATCGCCACGTGCTCGCCGGCGTGAATCTTCTCGTCGACGTCGACCAGCGCGTGGACCGGCTGGTCGCCGACTTCGAACGTGCGGCAGATCGACTGAAGCTGAATCATACTCGCGGATCGCCCCCCACACCCTCGATCCCTCTGCCCCCGCACGGGGGGACAGGGACGCCGCCTCCCGGCGCTCTTGGTGCACAGACCTGAGTCATTCGCCTAGTCGCCGTTCGACTCGTCCGCCGCCTCCGCCAGCGCCCCCGCCTTGATCTCGGCGCGATCGAGGGAGACCACGATCTCCTCGCCCTCCTCGAGGCCGCCGGTGATCTCAGTGAAGTCCCAGTTGCGCAGCCCGGTCTCGACCTCGCGCTCGGCGAGGCGATCGCCGTCGAGGAGCAGCACGCGGCCGCCCTCTATCAACGCCGAGGTGGGCACTCTCGCGACGTCGTCGCGCACCGACAGGATCACCTCCACGTCGGCCGAGGTGCCGGGCAGGATGCGCTCGCCGAGCGTGTCGATGTCGACCTCGATCTCGACCGTGCGATTCTGCTCCTCGAGGTCGAGGACGTAGGGCGCCACGCGGGCGACGGTGCCGGGAAAGTCGACGTCGCGGTGGGAGTCGACCGTCACGCGTGTGATCATGCCCGGGTGGAGGCGGCCCGAGTCGACCTCGTCCATCGGCGCCGAGATGTAGATCGACTCCGGATCCAGCACGTCCACCACCGGCGGCACCGGCAACGCCGGTGGCGAAGGCGTCGTCCATTCGCCGACCTCGATCGCGACCTCGGCGACGATGCCGGCGAACGGCGCCTTGAGAACCGTCTTCGACAGCGCGGTGCGGGCGACCGTCACCGCGGCCTCGGCCCGGGCCGAGTTGGCCGCCGCCGTCCGGCAGGCGGCCTCGGCGGTCAGGTGCGCGCTCTCGACCGAGTCTAGAAGGTCGGTCGAGACGATGTCCTCATCGGCCAGTGTGCGCACCCGCTCGAGCTCGCGCTCGGCGCGATCCGCGGCGAGGCAGGCGCGCTCCTGGTCGGCACGGGCCGCTTCGACCTCGCGCGCGGAGAGCTCGAGCTGCGCCCTCTGCGATCGATCGTCGAGCTGCAGGACGATGGCGCCCGCCTCGACCCGATCGCCTTCGCGGTAAGGGAGGGCGATTACCTGGCCGCCGATCTCGGGCGAGAGCTTGGCCCGCCGGCGGGCGGTCACGGTGCCGGCGCGCGAGTTGGTCACCGTCTCCTCGACCGTGCCTCGCTCGACGGTCGCCAGCCGCACCGGGACCGGCTCGGGCGCGAACAGGGTCAGCCTGGAGACCCACAAGAGAGCGAGAATGCCCGCGAGGATCGCGAAGCGAAGCAGCCACTTCCTCATCGACATCCCCCCATCTATTTCACCTTAGCAGCGGTCGCTTCGGCGAGTCACCCTCCGGCCGGGCAGCGCGGCGGGCTTCTGGCGGTACCATTGTGGTTGTGCCCGCGACCCTGAAGCGCGCCCTGCTCGGCCTCCTCGCCCTGGCGATCCTGGCGGCCGCGATTCTCTGGCTGGCGCTGGGCAGCGAGAGGGTGCAGCGCGCCGCGCTGGGCAGGGTGAGCGCCGCGCTGGAGGAGCGCTTCGGGCTGACGCTTTCGGCTCGGGAGCTCCGCTTCCGCCCCGCGAGCGGCCGGCTGGAAGCCGCCGGCGTCGCGGTGCAGGATCTTGCCGGCCGGCCGGTGGTCGCGATCGACGGCGTGACCGCCCAGGTGCGCATGCGCCCCCTGCTGCGCGGGCGGCTCGAGCTGCCCACGGTGGTCCTCGAGCGGCCGCGGCTCGATCTCGCCCGGCTAACTCCGCCGGCCGAGGACGAGCCGGTCGACGCCGGTCCGCCGACGGTGCCGCCGGTCGAGATCGGCGAGCTGCGCATTCGTGGCGGCGAGCTCGTCGGCCTGCCCGCTCCCGATCCGCTCGCGGAGTGGAGCTGGAGCGGGGAGGTGGGGCAGATCGAGGTCGCGGCCGCCCTACGCGAGGGCCGCCTCGAAGCCGAGCTCACGCGGGCGACCACCACCCTGCTGCGCGGCGGCTCGGATCGAATGGAGCTCGAGCTCTCGGGCCGGGTCGCCGGTCCGCTGGCGGGTCCCTACGAGATCGCCGACGCACGTGCCCAGGGTGCCGATCTCGACCTCGACCTGGGCGGCTCGTTCGGCGTCGCCGAAGACCAGCCGGCGCGGCTCTCGTTCGACGTCCGCGCCGACGTCGGCCGCCTGCTCGCGGCCGATCTCTCCGGCCCGCTGACGGCGAGCGGCGAGATCGATCTGCGGGCCGGCGGCGGTCGACTCACCTTCGACGCCCCCGCGCTGCCGGCGGAGCTGGGAGCGGGCTGGCTCGAGCCCGAGCTCTTCGCCACCCTCGAGGCGGCCGGTACGACCCTCGCTCTCACCGGCAACCTGGAGCTCGGACCCGGAGGCCTCGATCGCGTGCGCGGAGATCTCGGCGCGCGCTGGCGGCGCGGTGACGTGAGCCTGGCGGAGATCGATCTCGAGCCCGAGGTCGCCGGACTCGACGGCGGCGCGCGTGTGCCCTTCGAGCTGCGCCTGGTACCGGAGCTGGAAGGCCGGCTGCGGGCCGAGGGAGCGCTGGCGATCGCCCACCTGGACGCGCCCACGGATATCGAGATCGAAGCCGGCAAGGTCGACGTACGCCTGCCCGAGATCGAGCGCACCCTC
>JAHEKO010000522.1 GCA_024638355.1 Acidobacteriota bacterium | reverse complement strand
GTTGCGCAGTAGGGTGGGCGGCGCGTCGACGTTGGAGATCGCGAGGTCGAGGTCGCCGTCGCCGTCGAGGTCGCCCACCGCGAGGCCGCGGCTCGACTCGGCCACCTCGAGGCCGGGTCCGCCGCCGACCGCTCGGAAGCGGCGATCGTGCCAGGCCAGCAGGGAGTTGGTCTGGCGGAAGGTCGTTCCCGACTCCGGCGCGCGATCCGCCTGCGGATAGATGTGGCCGTTGGCGATGAACAGGTCGAGGTCGCCGTCCAGATCGAAGTCGGAGAGCGTCGTGCCCCACGACAGCGGCCAGTAGCTCGGCTCGCTCAAGCCCAGCGGCCTCGAGACGTCCTCGAAGACGAACTCCCCCAGATTTCGATAGAGGGTGGAGGCGTCCTTGTAGAAGTTGGTCACCAGCAGATCGGTGCGCCCGTCGTCGTCGAGGTCGGCGACGGCGAGACCCATTCCCGCCTGGGCGTTCCCCATGGCGTCGAGAGCGGCGCCGCTCCATAAGCCGACCTCGCGGAAACGGCCTCCCTCGTTCTCGTAGAGGTAGTTGGGATTCGAGTCGTTGGCGACGTAGAGATCGAGGTCGAGATCGCCGTCGAAGTCGGCAGCGACGACGCCGAACGAGTAGAAGAGCCCGACGTCCTCGAGCCCGGCCGACTCGGTCGCGTCCTCGAAGCGCCCGCCGCCGAGGTTGCGGAAGAAGCGGTTGCCCAGCCCCTCGAGGCCGAACGGCCCGAACATCACCTTCATACCTTCCCAGTCCAGCCGCGGCTCCTCGTGCAGCACCTCTTCGAGGGTGCAGTCGATGTAGCCGCCCAGATAGAGGTCGATCTCGCCGTCGCCGTCGGCGTCGAACAGCGCCGCTCCGGTCGACCAGCCGTCGATGCTGGGCGCGTTGGCAAGGCGCTCGAAGGTGCCGTCGCCCCGGTTCCGGTACAGAACGTCGGAGCCGAAGTTCGAGACGAAGAGATCGATCTCGCCGTCGCCGTCGACATCGCCGACCGCCACTCCGGTCCCCCATCCGTCGTCGCCCACGCCGGCGCGATCGGTCACGTCCTCGAACGTACCGTCGCCGCGGTTGCGATAGAGGATGTTGCGGCCGCGCACGGCCACCTCGGCGCCGTCGAGCCGCCAGCCGTTGACCAGATAGAGGTCGAGGTCACCGTCGGCGTCGTAGTCGACGAGCGCCAGTCCGGTGCCGCCCGACTCCAGGATGTGCGGCTTTTCCAGTCGCCCGCACCAGGTCGGCGCGGTGACGCCGGCGGCGGCCGCGACCTCCTCGAAGCGGAGGTCCGACCCGTCGCTACCGCCGGCGCCGCAGGGCAGGCCGGTGAGTGAGGCGAGGAGGAGCGCTGCGCGGAGCCTCACTCCTGGCCGAGAAGCTCCTTGGCGATCATCTCGAAAGCCGCCCAGGCCTCCGTCCGGGCGTCGTCGGTGTCCGCCTGGCGCATCTGGCTCACCGCGGCGAGGATCTTCGTCTTGGCCTCGCGGCTGACGATCACGTAGCCCTCCTCGAAGAGGCCTTGCTCCTCGCCGGCGGCGTTGAAGTGGTGGCCGCCTTCCAGCAGGCGCTTGCGCACTCCGGCGATGGCGTTGTCGCCCTCGTTCGCGAACAGGGCCATGTTCGCCGCGGCGCCCTGCCAGTCGCCCTTCTTGGCCAGGACCTCGGCGGCGTGATAGTGGCCGTCGAGCATCGCCTTGACGAAGTTGGCCTCGGCTGCCCGCACCGACAAGATGGTGTCGGCCAGCGACTCGTAGGCCTTGGCAATGGACGGCGGCGTCTCTTGCGCGATCGCCGGTAGCGCGATCAGCGAGAGGGCCAGCAGAAGGGTGCAAGTCGAAGTTCTCATGTCCTGGTCTCCCTATTTCGTTGAGCTCGCTCGTTGCGAGTGCCTCGAATCTAGCCGGGACGGGTGGCTACCGCGCCACCCACTCGGGTAGCGGGGGAGTCGCTGGGTATACTCCCGCCGATGAAGCGCAGCTTCCTGCGGATCGCCCTGACCGCGTCCCTCTTCGCCTGCCTCGGCGCCGCGGAGGCGGCCGATTGGCCCCAGTTTCGCGGTCCGGCGCGCGACGGCCGGTCGAGCGAGAGCGGCCTGGTGGATGGCTGGGGCGAATCCGGGCCGGCCGAGCTCTGGCGGGTGCCTCTCGGCGCGGCCTACTCGGGCATCTCGGTGGTGGGTGGGCGGGTCTTCACCATGGACTCGGACGCCGAGCGCGAGTATCTGGTGGCGCTCGACGCCGCCTCCGGCGACGAGCTCTGGCGCACTCCGGTCGGGGGTCTGTTCGAGAACGACTTCGGCGACGGCCCGCGAGCGACCCCCACGCACCACGAAGGCACGCTCTTCACGGTCGGCTCGCTCGGCGCTCTGACCGCGGTGCGGGCGGCCGATGGCGAGGTGATCTGGAGCCGGAATCTGCCCGAAGACTTCGGCAGCGAGCTGCCCAACTGGGCCTTCACCAGCTCGCCCCTGATCGTCGGCGAGACCGTCATCGTCGAGATCGGCGGTACCCGGAATCGTACGCTCGGCGCCTTCGAGCGGCGGAGCGGCGAGCTCGTCTGGACCGGCGGCAAGGGCGACATCGCCTACTCGTCGCCGATCGTGGTGACGTTCGAAGGCATGCCCCAGGTGATCTTTCTGACCAAGGACGGCCTCACCGCCCTGTCGACCGCGGGCGAGACGCTGTGGACCAGCGAGTTCGAGCCCGAGCTGGGGATCAAGCCGGCGTCGCCGGTGTTCGTGCCCCCCGATCTCATCTTCGTGTCGGCGTCGTACGACGCCGGCGCCAAGGTCGTGCGGATGGTCGCCGACGGCGATTCGATCGGCGTCGAGGAGGTGTGGCGCCATCGCCTGATGCGCAATCACTTCAACGCCTCGGTCGAGGTCGACGGCCACCTCTGCGGGTTCGACAAGGCGTTCCTCAAGTGCATCGACGCG
>JAHEKO010000521.1 GCA_024638355.1 Acidobacteriota bacterium | reverse complement strand
CTGGCGGCCATCGGCAAGCCGCGCGAGGCGGGGCGAGCGGCGCTGGTGCACGTCGTCTTCAACATTCTGGGGGTGCTGATCTGGCTGCCGTTCATACCCCGGCTCGCCGCAGCGGTATCGGTCCTCTCACCGGGGGCGTCGGAGCTGGAAGGCGTTGCCCGGCTGGCGGCGGAAACGCCTCGTCAGATCGCCAACGCCCACACCATCTTCAACATCGCCAACACCTTCCTGATGATCGGGTTCTCGACCCAGTTGGCGCGCCTGGTCGAATGGGCGGTGCCCGACCGCCCGCTGGCGGAAGAGCTGGAGGTGCGGGCCAAGTACCTCGACACGGAGCTGCTGGTGACGCCTTCTCTGGCCCTCGACCGTGTCCGGCTGGAGATCCTTCATCTGGGCGACCGCGTGCGCGAAATGATGGCCCAGATCCTGCCCGCGGTGCTGGCCGGCGACCGCGAGTCGCTGCTCGCCGTCTCGAAGCTCGACGACGGAGTCGATGCTCTGCATGGCAGCATCGTCACCTTCCTCGGCCAGATCAGCAGGCAATCGTTGACGGAAGCGCAGACCGACGAGCTGCTGAAGCTCATGGAGGCGGTGAACGATCTTGAGAACATCGGCGACATCATCGAGACCAATCTGGTCACCCTGGGCACGAACCGGATCGACGAGCAGGTGATCATCAGCGACGCGACCCGAGACGTCATATCGGGCTTCCACGCCACGGTGGTTCGAGGCCTCGACGCGGCGCTCGTGGCCGTGACCCAGAAGAACCCTGCGGCGGCGGCGGTGGTGACGGAGATGAAGCAGGAGATCAACAAGCTCGCCGATTCGGCGGCGATGCACGAAGCGCAGCGCCTGGTCGCCGAGGAGCCCAACCGACTGCCGGCCTACACGATCGAGATGGATGTGCTGCAGAATCTGAAGCGCATCTACTACTTCGCCAAGCGCATGGCGCGAGCGGCCGTACCCGAGGTCGACTTGCGCGAAGCGCGCTGAGTCCCATCCCGATGGGTGGTCTTGCGGCCAGGTCATTCTGGTAGGTTGGGCCATGGTCTTTTCGACGAGTCGCGCCGGTGCGCGGGGGGTGATGGGTGTCTGATCCAGTGCGCGTCGGCGCGAGACGAGCCGAAGTCAAGAACAAGCAGGCAAGCCGGCCGGTCAACCTGGACCACCGTACGTACTACTTCAATCGCGAGCTGAGCTGGCTCGAGTTCAACCGGCGAGTGCTCGAGGAGGCGCTGGATCCGAAGAACCCGCTCCTCGAGCGGGTCAAGTTCCTCGCCATCTTCTGGAGCAACCTCGACGAGTTCTTCATGATCCGCGTCTCCGGCTTGCGGCGGCAGCTGGTGGTGGGTGCGGTGCGCAATCCCCCCGACGGCCTGTCGCCGGCGGAGCAGCTGGCGGGCATTCGCGAGAGCCTCGAACCGCAGCTCGAGCAGGCGGCGCGCTGCTGGCAAGACGAGCTGAGGCCGGGGCTGACCGACGCGGGCATCCGCGTGCTCAATTACCAGGAGCTCAAGAGCAAGCAGCAGAAGCTGGTTCGCAAGCTCTTCAAGCGGGAGATTCTCCCCGTTCTCACGCCGCTGGCCTGGGATCCGGGTCACCCCTTTCCCCACATCTCCAACTTGAGCGTCAACCTCGCGGTGGTGATCAGCGACGCCAGCCACGGCGAGAAATTCGCCCGGGTGAAAGTGCCGCACATGTTCCCCCGCCTGATTCGGGTGCCGAGCGAAGACAAGGCGGATCTCGAGAAGCGCCTGGGCCTCGAGGATCTGCGCTTTTCCAACTTCGTCTGGCTGGAAGACGTCGTCGCCGCCAACCTCGACACCCTCTTTCCGGGCATGGACATCCAAGCGGCCTATCCCTTTCGGGTCACGCGCGACGCCGACTTCGAGATCGAGGAGGACGAGGCCTCGGACCTGCTTGCCGCGATGGAGGAGGTCGTCGGACAGCGGTTCTTCGGTTCGGCGGTTCGCCTCGAGACCGACAGCCGGATGCCCGCGCAGTATCGGGACATGCTCGTCGAGCAGCTCAAGCTGGCGCCCTACCAGGTCTATTCGGTGGAGCGGCCCGTCGGCCAGTCCGATCTGATGCAGCTCGCCTCGCTGGACCGTCCGGATCTGAGAGACGAGCGCTATCAGCCGGCTCAACCGCCGATGATGACCGGCGAAGAGAGCATCTTCTCCGTGCTCAAGCGGCGCGACGTCCTGCTCTATCACCCCTACGACAGCTTTGCGCCGGTGGTCGAGTTCGTGCGGGCGGCGGCGCGGGATCCGAACGTCCTCGCCATCAAACAGACTCTCTACCGGGTCGGACCCAACTCGCCGATCGTGCAGGCGCTGCAGGAGGCCCGCGAGAACGGCAAGCAGGTCGCCGCTCTGGTGGAGCTCAAGGCCCGCTTCGACGAGGAGAACAACATCGTCTGGGCGCGGGCGCTCGAGCGCGCCGGTGTGCACGTCGTCTACGGCCTGCTACACCTCAAGACGCACGCCAAGGTGTGTCTGGTGGTGCGCCGCGAGCCCGACGGGCTGATGCGCTACGTCCATCTGGGGACCGGAAACTACAACCCGGTCACCGCCCGCATCTACACCGATCTCGGCTACCTGACGACCGACCCGGATCTGGTCAACGACGCCTCGCTGCTGTTCAACGCGCTCACCGGCTATCCGGGCAAGACCTCGTACCGCAAGCTGCTGGTGGCCCCGGGGAACGTGCGCCAGGGCATCCTGGAGCGGATCGACCGGGAGATCCTGCGCCATCAAGAGCAGGAAGGCGGCGGCCACATCGTCTTCAAGATGAACTCCCTGGTCGACAAGGCGTGCATCAAGGCGCTCTATCGCGCCTCGATGGCCGGCGTTCGGGTCGATCTTCAGGTGCGCGGCATCTGCTGCCTCAAGCCGGGCCTCGACCGGGTGAGCAAGAACATCCGGGTCACCTCGGTCGTCGG
>JAHEKO010000520.1 GCA_024638355.1 Acidobacteriota bacterium | reverse complement strand
GCCTCGGCCAGTACGATCGCCAGCTCCTGGAAGGGTCGAGTCTGTGGGCGAAAGGCCGGGACCACGAGCCATCGCTCAGGGTCCTTCTTGAGCCGCGGCAAGAGCCCTGCACGCACGAGCGAGGACTTGCCGCTACCCGAGGCGCCGATCACCGCCAGGACTCGCTCGTCTCCGAACTGGCTGAGCCGCTGGAGAGCGTCCAGCCCCCTGCGGATCTCCGGCTCGCGTCCGAAGTAGATGGCCGCATCTTCTTCCTGGAAGGCCATCAAGCCCGGGTAGGGTGGCCGGCTCCCATCCCAATCGAAGGCGTCGGCACTATCGAGGCCGGCCGCCTTGAGCCCGATCCTCAGGCTGTTCCAGGCCGTCTCGTCACGAGAGAAGAACTCGAGCACCTGGCTCGAGGTGAGCACCGGCTTGATGTCGCAAGGGGCGATCTTGAGGGGAAGGATCTGCTTGCCGAGTGCCTTGGCGTGTGTAATCTCGGCGAAACACCACTCCGACGCCATCGAGTCCTGGCTGCAGAGAACGACGACCGCGCGGCACAAGCGGAGTCGCTTGTAGAGCTCGTGTTCCCAATCCTTACCGGGTGGGATTCCATCGACCGGATCGAAGGCCAGGAAGAAGTCGCGATGGCCCTCTTCACGGAGCCACTCGGCAATCTCGATGGCGATCGCACGGTCCTTGCCGCTGTGGCTGATGAAGATGCCACTCATCTGGGACGCGAGAGCTGTGGATCCTGCACGAGAGCTTTGCTCGGCATTCTAGTACGGCGGGCTCGGGTGGGATTCCGGCCGGCTGATTCATGGGGTCAGGCGAACTCCTCGATGGAACAGGCGAGCTTCGGACATGCCGAGACGATCCCCCGATCGCCGGTGACAAGAGTCGCGTTCAGATTCTCGGCGACCACCACGAAGTGCGCGTCGTACGCCGAGAGGCCGTAGCGCAGCGCCGCCTCCAGAACCGATTGGCCGGCCGGCTCGAGCTCCTGGCCACGCAGGAGGTCGGTGGCGAGGAGCCAGGTGGCGAGAGCGTCGTCGTGCGACAAGTCGGAGGCGCGCACGATCGTCGCCAGCACGTTGAGAAACTCGCTTCGCCAGAGCGGCGGCAGGCGCCAATCGGGATCTTTTTGCCAGACGCCCCGCGTGGCTTCGGTGCGCTCTCCTTCGATCAGCAGGTAGCTGACCAGGTTGGTGTCGACGACGATCAAGCGCGCCCAGCCGCGCGGGCGCGGTCGATCAGCTCCTGCGTCAAGGGTCGGCTTGGCCTGACGCGCCGCCGGTCGATCTCGTCCAGAGCGGGCGGTCCGGCCGGGTCCAGAAGTGCGGACTCGAGCATCGCCAGCGCCTCGCGCTGCAGGCTGCGGTGGTTCGCTACGGCGCGAGCCTTCAGGAGGGAATGGAGCTCTTCCGGAAAGTTCTTGATGAGGAGTCCGGGCATGGCTAGTACCAAAATACTAACATAATGGTAGCCGAGTGGCTCTTGGTGGGTGCGCGCCGAGGTCCGCGCAGCTCAAGTGACGGAAAGGAGCCGGCGCAGCTGGCCCGAAGCCGGATCCTAGAGCAGCGCCTGAAAGAGGATCATCGCGATCAGCGAACCGGAGGCCAGGAGTCCCACCTCCGGTTTGCGCGCGTGCTCGAAGGCCTCGGGCAGGAGCTCGACGATGACCATGAAGACCATGGCTCCGGCCGCGAAGCCGACGCCGTAGGGCAGGGCCGGCAGGAACGCGTCGACGAAGAGGAAGGCCGGCACCGCCATCAGCGGCTGCGGCAACGACGAGAAGATGCTCCAGCCGGCGCAGCCGGCGAGGGTGGCGCCCTGCGGCCGCAGCACGGCGCTGATCGCCAGTCCCTCGGGGACGTTGTGGACCGCGATCGCCACGGTGATCAGCGTCGCCAGGGTCAGGCCGCCGGCGAACGAAGCGCCGATCGCCACGCCTTCCGCGAACGAGTGGACAGTCATGACGACCACGATCAAGAGCATCTTGCGCGCTCCCGCGCCGCGCAGCGAGCCGATCCCGATGTCGTGCTCACCGAGCCACCGCTGAGCGATCAGGATGAAGCCGACGCCGAGCAGGGTGCCGACGAAGGTCTGCAGGCTGCCCCGCTCGCTGCCCTCGGCGACCAGGCCGAAGCTCGCACCGAGCATCAGGCCGGCGGCGATGGCGTTCGAGTAGGCGACCGCACGGGGCGAGACCGAGCGCACGAAGGCGAACGGCAGGGCTCCAAGACCGGTGGCGACGGCGGTCAAGAGGCCGTAGAGAAAGACGACGACCACCGGGTCGAGCTCGCTCAAGGCAGCCCCTCGTGCAGGAGGATCAGAACGCCCATCGCGAGCGAGGTGAGGACGGCGATGGTGGTCGGCCCGGCCTGTCGATACGACTCGGGCAGGAGCTCGACCAGCACCAGGTAGACCAGCGTACCGACGGCGAAGCCGATCACGGCCGGGATGGCCGCCGGCGCCGCCGAGACCACGGCGTAGACGGTGACAGCCAGCAGCACCTGGCCGCTGTTCATCGCCACCGCGAGACCCGCCGCGGTGCCGAGCGGCGCGCCTCGGCCGCGCAGCACCGCGCAGAGGATCGTTGCCTCGGGGATGTTGTGGACCGCGATCGCCAGCGCCACGAAGATGCCGAAGGGCAGGTTCACCACCATCGCCACGCCGATCGCCACGCCCTCCGAGGCGGAGTGCAGGAAGCTGGTGAGCAGCACCTTGGCGCCGTAGGTGGGGCCGGTATCGGCGATGCGATTGAGATCGAGGTCCTCGGTGTCCGAGGCGAGGTGCGTGCCGTAGGAAAAACCGATTCCGGCGAGCGCGCCGACCGCCGCAGAGAGCGGGCCGAGATCGACGCCCGCCGTGGAGAGCGCGTGCGCGGAGCCGAGCATGAGTCCGCCGGCGATGGCGTTCGACCAGCCGATCCACGCCGCCGGGAGCTCGGTTCGCCCGATCA
>JAHEKO010000519.1 GCA_024638355.1 Acidobacteriota bacterium | reverse complement strand
GGAAAGCGTGCTCGTCGACGCTCGAGCGGATGCGGTCGGAGAGGGTCTCGGCCGCACGGCGGTCGGCGTAGCGGCCGACGATCAGGAATTCGTCGCCGCCCCAGCGGATCACCGTGTCGGAGCTGCGGCACGCCTTCTGGAGCAGCGTCTTGACCTGCACCAGGACCTGGTCGCCGGCGGCGTGGCCGAAGGTGTCGTTGATCTCCTTGAAGCCGTCGAGGTCGAAGATCAGGAAGAGGAAGTCGGGGCGCTTGCCCGCCGGCGGCTGGCCGCCGACCGCCAGGTCGCGGTAGTAGCGATCCACCAGCGCGATGTCCTCGGAGATCGTGCTCATCAGGTAGCGCCGGTTCTTGAGGCCGGTCAAGGAGTCGGTGAAGCTCGCCTGCTGGAGCTTGTTGTTGGCCTGTTCCAGGTCGCTGTTGCGCTCCGCCAGCTCGCGGGTGCGCGTCTGCACCTCGCGCTCGAGCTTGCGGCTGTATTCGGCCTCCTTTTCGAGGCGCAGGCTCTGCGCTCGGACGTAGACGAACGCGATGCTGGCGAAGGTGAGAGCGTAGAGGGTGTACGCCCACCAGGTTCGCCAGGGGGGCGAGGCGACGCGGATGGCGATGGAGAGGCCGTCCTCGTTCCACACGCCGTCGCTGTTGGAGGCCTTTACCCGAAAGGTGTAATTGCCGGGATCGAGGTTGGTGTAGCTGGCGAAGCGGTGATCGCGGGCCTCGACCCAGGTATCGTCGAAGCCGACCAGCTTGTAGGCGTACTGGTTCTCCTCGGGAGCCGTGTACTCCAGCGCCGCGAACTCGAACGAGACGACGTAGTCGGTGTGCAGGAGGGTGATCTCGTCGACGTCCGACAGCGGACGGTCGAGCTCGCTCGGCTCGTTGTTCTTGAGCAGCGAGGTCAGGACGATCGCCGGCGGATGGGTATTGGTGCGAATGCGGTCCGGGTGGAAGAAGTTGACCCCCTCGCCGCCGCCGAAGAACATCTCGCCCGTCGAGGTCTGCAGGTAGGCACCCTGGTTGAACTCGTCGCTCAGCAGGCCGTTACTGCGGTTGAGATTCTTGAAGGTCTCGCTCCGCGGGTCGAACCATGACAGACCCTTGTTGGTGCTCAGCCAGAGGTTGCCGCGCTCGTCCTCGAGGATGCCGTTGATGGTCGAGTTCGGCAGGCCGTCGGCCTGGGTGTAGTGACGGAAGCTCGCCCGGTAGTTGCGCCGGTCGTCCAGGTCCCAGCGATAGAGTCCGTCTTCCTGGGTGCCGATCCACAGGTTGCCCTTGCGATCCTCGAGTAGCGACCAGACCCGGTCGTTGAGCAGGCCGCCGATCTCCTGGCCGGCGTTGAAGCGCGCGAAGCGTCCGGTCTCGCGATCCATGCCGCTCAGGCCACCGCCGTGGGTGCCGATCCACAGCACCCCCAACGAATCCTCGATGATGACCAGCACGTTGTCGCTGCTCAGGCTGGTCGGGTTGTCGGCTTCCTGCCTGTAGTGGATGAACGTTCCGGTCGCGGGATCGAACTGGTTGATTCCGCGGCCGTAGGTGCCGACCCAGAACGTGCCCTCGCTGTCCTCATAGATCGAGGTCACGGCCTCACCGCTCAGGCCGGTCGGATCCTCGGGATCGGGGCGATAGTTGATGAAGCGATCCCTCGGCTCGTCGTAGCGATAGAGGCCCGCGGTGCGGGTACCGATCCACAGCGTGCCAGAGGAGTCGACGTAGAGGGTCGGGGTCTTGTCGTCGCCGAGCGAGAACGGATCGGTCGGATCGTGGCGGTAGTGCGAGATCCTGCCACTCTCCCGATCGATTCGGTTCAATCCCGTGCCGTAGGTTCCGACCCAGATGTCGCCGTCGGCCCCCTCGGCGAGAGAGAAGACCGCATTGCCGCTCAGCCGCTCACCCTCCGGATCGCTGGCGGTGAAGGCGCCAAAGGAGATGGTCGTCGGATTCCACTTGCTCAGGCCGCTCATGGTGCCGACCCAGAGCACTCCGCTGCGATCCTGGAAGATCGCCATCACGTTGTTGCCCGCCAGGCTGGAGGAATCGCCGGGAACGTGCTCGTAGCGACGGAAGCGCCGCGCCCGCGGCATCCACTCGAAGAGGCCGCCGGCGGTACCCACCCAGAGCACCTCGTCGTTGTCCTGGAAGAGCCAGCGCACCTGATCCTGGCTTCCCGCGAGCCTGTCATCGTCGGTGAACCGCTCGAACTCGCCCGACTCCTGGTCCAGGCGGTTGAGCCCGCCGTCGTCGGTGCCCACCCAGATGTCGCCGTCGCTCGTCTCGAAGACGCACCGAACCTCGTCGCTCGAGATCGAGGTGGGGTCGTCGGGGTCGTGGCGATAATGGGCGAAGCCGCCCTCCTCCGCATCGAGCCGGTTCAGCCCACCGCCATGCGTGCCCACCCAGAGGTTGCCAGCGGAGTCCTCGAGGATGGCCCGGACGCTGTCGGCGCTCAGGCTGTGGGGCTTCGAGGGGTTGTGGGTGAAGCGCCGGAAGATCCCCCGGTCGCGCTCGATCAGGAGGTTCAGCCCGCCGTCGGTACCGACCCAGAGGCGGCCGTCGCGGTCCTCGACGAGCGCGCGCACCTTGTCGTTGCTGAGGGTCGTCGGGTTCGAGTTGTCGAGCTCGAAGCGGTCGAACGAGCCGCTGGCGGGATCCCAGCGATTGAGGCCGCCACCGTCGGTGCCGACCCAGAGCGCGTCGGAGGAGTCGACGAGCAGGGCCCAGATCCAGCTGTGGGAGAGCGAGGCCGGATCGTCCTCCTGCTCGCGAAAGACCGTGAAGTCGAAGCCGTCGAAGCGGTTCAGCCCATCCTGGGTGCCGAACCACATGAAGCCCTTCGAGTCCTGGGCGATCGCGTTGACCGCGCTCTGCGACAGGCCCTCGTCGAGGGTGTAGCGATCGAAGTGGATGCTACGGCGCTCGGCGAAGAGCGCCGGCGCGGCGAGCACGAG
>JAHEKO010000518.1 GCA_024638355.1 Acidobacteriota bacterium | reverse complement strand
AGCGAGCTGCCGGTCGTGACGCAGAAGTTGACCTCCAGGGGCCGCCCTTCGCCGGCCGCCAGGTGCCACTCGGCCAGCCGGTCGAGGGTCCCGACCATCGCCCGGGCGAGCTCTTCCGTTCCGGGGTCGGCGACGAGCGGGTCCTCGAGCAGCGTGAGGAAGAGCGTAAACGCCATCTCCGAGTCGGTATTGCCCCGGATGCTCGCGAGGAGCGTGTCGCTCGCCAGCTGCCCCACCATGCGCGTCAAGCGCGCCCGCCCCGGGATGTCGCCGTTGTGCATCCAGAGCAGTCGCCCGCGGCAGAACGGGTGGCAGTTCTCCTGGGTCACCGGGTCGTACGACTTGGCCGAGCGCACGTGCGCCACGATGCAGCCCGAACGGATCTTGCCCGCGATGGAGCCGAGGTTACGGTTGTTCCAGAGCGGCGAGACGTCCTTGAAGACCGCGGGCTCCGGGCCGACCTCCGGCGCGTACCACCCCACGCCGAAGCCGTCCGCGTTGATTCGAGTGAGGCTTTGCACCGCCTCCATCGACTGGTGCACCAGGCTGTGGGGCGGCTTGTAGACCAACTCGTCGAGTGTCAGCGGCTCTCCGAGATAGGCGGCGTAGCGGCACATCGACTGCACCCTACTCTCACCCGGAAGGGCGCGGAGGAAAACAACCGTCGAGGCGGGGCCCCCTATCAGGAGGGGCGGGTCGGAACGGGGGCGCCGCGAAGCTCGCTCGCCAAGCGCGAGCACCGCAATGGCGTAGGGCGGCAGGCGACGCGGGCAGGGTAGACTTCCGGTGTTCGGACCCTTCGGCCGCACGCCCTCGATCCATGACTACCGACGCCTACGCCGACCTCGTCTCCCTGCGCACGGACCTTCCCATCTGGGACCGCTTCTTCACGGTGGCGCCGCTGGTCGTGATCGGCACCCGCGAGGCCGGCGGCGAGGACGATCTCGCCCCCAAGCACATGGCGGGTCCGATGAGCTGGGACAACTACTTCGGCTTCGTCTGCGCGCCCTCGCACTCGACCTACGTCAACATCCGGCGCGACAAGGCCTTCACCGTCAGCTACCCGCGCCAGAGCCAGGTCGTGCTGACGAGTCTCGCGGCGTCGCCGCGCTGCGCGGACGGCTCGAAGAGCGCGATCCAGGGACTCCCGACCTTCCCGGCGCGCGAGATCGAGGGCGTCTTCCTGCGCGACTCGCAGCTCTGCCTCGAGTGCCGGCTCGACCGCATCGTGGACGAGGTCGGTCCCAACAGCCTCATCATCGGCAAGGTGGTGGCGGTCTACGTCCATCGCGATGCGCTCCGCACCAAGAACCGCTACGACGCCGACGTGGTCGCCGATCAGCCGCTCCTGGTCTACCTCCACCCCGGACGATTCGCCGAGATTCGCGACAGCAGGAGATTCCCGTTTCCAGCGGGGTTCAAACGCTGAGCAGGGCCTCCGCTCGCGCCCGGACCGTGCGGGGGATCCTGCGCGCTCGGCGGGAGGAGATGTGCGACCTTCTGCGGCGGCTGGTCGAGGCCGAGTCGCCCTCGCGCGACCGGGCTTCGCAGGAGCGGGCGATGGCCGTTCTGCGCGAGGCCTACGAGGGCATCGGCTACCGCGTGCGCCGCTATCGCGGCAGCGAGAGCTGCGGCGTGCTGTTGGCCGCGCCCCGGAAGCGCCGGCGGGGCCGGCCGCTCCAGGTCGCCCTCGGCCACTGCGACACGGTGTGGCCGCTCGGCACGCTCGAGACCATGCCGATCCACCTGAACGACGGCAAGATGACCGGCCCGGGCATCTACGACATGAAGGGCGGGCTGGTGATGACCATCTTCGCTCTGGCCGCCCTGCAAGAGGCGGGCATCGAGCCCGAGGTGACGCCGGTGGCGCTCGTCAACTCCGACGAGGAGGTCGGCAGCGGCGAGTCGAAACGGGCGGTCCAGCGCCTCGCGGCCATCGCCGACCGGGTCCTGGTGCTCGAGCCGGCCTACGGTCGCGAGGGTCAGCTCAAGACGGCGCGCAAGGGCGTCGGCCAGTTCACCATCCGGGTCAAGGGCAAGGCGTCGCACGCCGGCCTCGCCCCGGGCGAGGGCGTGAGCGCCATTCTCGAGCTCTCTCTCGTGGTGCAGAAGCTCTTCGCTCTCAACGACCCCGAGCAGGGAATCACCGTCAACGTCGGCACGATCGACGGCGGCATGCGGCCCAACGTCGTGGCGCCCGAGAGCTCGGCGGCGGTGGACGTTCGCGTGGTGACCTCGGAGCAGGGCCGCCAGATCGAGCGGGCGATTCACGGCCTCGAGCCCGAGACCCCCGGCGCGACCCTCGAGGTCGAGGGTGGGGTCGGCACGCCCCCGCTCGAGCGGACGCCGCGCAACCGCAAGCTCTGGTACCTGGCGCGCGAGCTCGGCGCCGAGCTCGATCTCGAGCTCGACGAGTGCCTCGCCGGGGGCGCCTCCGACGGCAATACGACCAGCCTGTTCACGCCGACCCTCGACGGGCTCGGCGCGGTCGGCGGCGGGGCTCACGCGGTGCACGAATTCGTCGAGGTCGACAGCCTGGTGGAGCGCGGCGCGCTGCTGGCCCTCCTGCTGGCGGCGCCGGCGCTCGACACCTGAGGGAACGCATATTCTCGCGGCCTCTTGAGGCGACGGGCCGGAGCGGGCGGCGAGACCGGCGCTCGATTCGGTGGCCGGTCGAGGGCGGCCCGGCCCACGGAAGAACGCGCCGAGCAGAGTCGCGTCCCGAAAGCATAGAATGTTCCCTCGCGGCGCCTTTCGGTACGGCGAGACCCCTATGACTCATCAACCTCATCGCGTGCATCTCCGGGCCTTCCTCGAGGATCCGAAGGGAGTGGCCGCTATCGTTCCCACCTCGGCCGCGGTCATCGAGCGCGTCGCCTCCAAGATCGAGCCGGAGCGGACCGACCTGTTCTGCGAGTACGGCCCGGGCAGTGGCGTACTGACCCGCG
>JAHEKO010000517.1 GCA_024638355.1 Acidobacteriota bacterium | reverse complement strand
CTCGCGACGCTGATGTTTCTGCACCACCAGGCGTATCTCGAGCACCGCACGCGCCGCGCCTTCGCGCTCGCGGCGCACAGCGCCCGCGTCGTCGGCGCGATCGGCAAGCTGGTCGTCGACCGCCGGGCGCGCGAGGAGAGCGGCACGCTGGCGTCCCGCATCCTGACCAGCATGGCCGAGCACGGTCATCGCTACCGCAGCTTCATCCCCGGTCAGAAGCTGCTCGAGGTGGCCCTGGACGTCGAGCCCGACAACCCGGAAGCTCTCAAGCTGCTGGCGGTGAACTACGAGTGG
The DNA here is from genome assembly GCA_024638355.1 of Acidobacteriota bacterium. GTDB lineage: Bacteria > Acidobacteriota > Thermoanaerobaculia > Multivoradales > JAHEKO01 > JAHEKO01. Next base: position 2,673 of record JAHEKO010000517.1, on the reverse strand, counting down.
TTCGGTCGCTACGACGAGGCCGAGGCGCTGCTCGAGCGACTGGTCGCACTGACCGCCGCCGATCGCGAGGCGCGCCTGCGCCTCGGCATTCTGCTCGCGCGCGCCGGCCGGATGGCGGCCGCCGAGCGCCACTTGAAGCGCATCGTCGCCGAGGAGGCGGAGTCCTGGGTGCTGTCGCTCGCCTACCAGGAGCTCGGCACGATGCTGCTCGCCGGCGGCCGCGTCGCGGAAGCCCTCGAGCTGCTCGATCGGGGGCGCGGGCGACTGCCCGACGATCAGCGTCTCTACATCCTCGCCGCTCACGCGCTCGAGCGCGCCGGTCGCTTCGCCGAGGCGCGCCGGCTGTTCGAGGAGCTGCCGATCGACGGCGGCTCGGGCAGCCCGCGCGTGCGTTACGGCGACTCGATGACCGCGCCGCTCGATGCGCTGCGTGCGGAGATCCGCAGCGCCGCGGCGGTTCGGATGCCGCTGCTCGGTCGCGCGCTCGACGGCGACGGCCGCAAGCGGGGAGCGAGATGAGGCTCGTCCGGCTCGGCCCTCTGGTCGCTCTAATGCTCGCGCTCGCGGCTCTGGCGCCGGTGGCCGCGGACGAGCCGGAGCCCGAGGTCGTCTTCTATGCGCCGTCGGAGCTCGAGCCCGCCTGGGGCAACACCGAGGTCGAGGTCGACGTCTATGCCGACGGTGTCGACGAGTTGATCTTCCTGGTCGACGGCGACGAGGTCGCACGCTTGCGGCGGCGGCCCTGGAAGATCACGGTGCCGCTCGGCGACACTTTCGAAAGCCACAGCTTCGAGGTGATCGCGCTCGGCGACGGCCGCGAGCTGGTGCGCGGCACGCTCGACACGCCGCCGTTGAGAATCGACGATCAGATCGATCTCGGCCTGCAACAGCTCTACGTCACCATCGACGCCTCGAGCGGCAACGCTGCCGGCCTCGAGGCATCCGACTTCCGGGTGTTCGACGACGGAATGCCGCAGAAGATCGTCACCTTCGAGCGCGGCGACGCCGCTCTGACGGTGGCGCTCCTGATCGACGCCAGCGAGAGCATGCGCGGCGGCCACCTGGAAGCGGCGCTCGGCGGCGTGCGCGCGTTTCTCGAAGGGATGCGGGATCTCGACGAAGCGGCGCTCTACCTGTTCGCCGACTCGCTGCGGTCGCGCTCGCCCTTCTTGGAGCGCGCCGAGGCGCTGGAGCGGGAGCTGGGCTCGGTCGCCGCGGCGGGCGGCACCGCCATCCACGACTCCCTCTACCTGGCGATCCGGCAGCTCGAGAGTCGCCAGGGCCGCCGGGTGGTGGTGCTGCTGTCGGACGGCTTTGACATCCACAGCGCGCTCGACATCGAGAAGGTGCTCTGGGCGATGCGCCGCAGCCGCTCGCTCGTCTACTGGATCGAGCTGGGCGATGCCGGAGCCGAGGTCGGCCGGAGCTCGCCCTGGAAGAGCTTCGAGCGCCATCGGAGCGAGCGCGAAGGCCTGCGCCGCCTGGTCGAGGAGAGCGGCGGGCGGGTGGTTCCGCTCGAGACCGTGAGCGCGGCGGCGGTGGCGTTCGACGACATTCTGACCGAGCTCCGCAGCCAGTACGTGCTCGGCTACTACCCGACCCGGGTCGCCCGTGACGGCCGCTGGCACCCGGTCGACGTGAAGGTGGCGCGCAAGGGCCATCGGGTCCGGACGCGTGGCGGCTACGTGGCCGACTGAACGGCGGGCCGAATGAGGACACTGCCCACATCGCGGACGAACCGCGGAGGTGATCGTGCACCGCAGCCTCGCTTGGCAGCATCGGCAGTGCACATCGCGCCTTCGATGGCGTATAAACGCCAGGACACAGCTAGTGCCGAGGATCGAACGATGCCCGGGAAGCCGAACCGATACCCATTCTGGATACTTTGCCTCGTTGCCGCCCTCTTGCTCGTGGCCGGCCGAGTGGCCTCGGCCGCCGATTTCGATTGCTGCGCCGAGAAGGAACTGCAGTACTTCAACGAAGACGTCCGGCTGGCGGGCGTCCTGCTGGCCCCGAAGGCGGGTGGCCCCTTCCCCGGCGCCGTCGTTCTGCAGGGAGCCGGCGCTAGCGGACGCTCGAACGTCTGGTCGCGACTCGTCGCCGAGCAGCTTGCGAAGCTCGGCCTCGCGGTCCTCCTGACCGACAAGCGAGGAGCCGACAAGTCGGCGGGCGACTGGCGAACCGCCGACTTTGAAGACCTGGCGCTCGATGCCCTCGCCGGCGTCGCGGCGCTGCGCGAACTGCCGGAGATTCGGCGCGACAGAATCGGCCTGCTCGGCCTGAGCCAGGGTGGGCATGTGGCGCCGCTGGCCGCGGCAATGGGCGACGTGCAGTTCGTGATCAGCTTCGTCGCCAGCTCGTTGTCCATGAAGGACACGCTGATCCACGAGTTGCACCAGACCTACCGCCAGCACGGTCTGGACGACGCCCAGGTCGCCTTCCTGCAAAAGATGACCCATGCCTCGTTCGCCTACCTCGAGACCGGCGAGGGTTGGGAGGAGTACCTCGCCACTCGAGGTGAGATCGAGGCCGCCTTCGGGGCGACCGCGGTGCAGTCGTGGCCCGACACCCGGGACGACTGGTACTGGACCTTCTGGGGCGGGATCCACGATTTCGACCCCATGCCCCACTGGCGCACCGTGCTGGAGGACCGGGACGTTCCGGCCTTCGTCG
>JAHEKO010000516.1 GCA_024638355.1 Acidobacteriota bacterium | reverse complement strand
TGCACCGGTCGTCGCACCGGGGGTACCTCGTGGGCGGCGCGGTTCGCGACCTGCTGCTCGCTCGATCGCCCAAGGACTACGACGTCGCGACCGATGCCCGTCCGGCGCAGGTCCGCAAGCTGTTCCGCAACTCACGCGTCATCGGCCGGCGCTTCCGCCTGGTGCACGTCTACTTCCGTGACGGCATCGTCGAGGTTGCGACCTTCCGCAGTGGTCCCGACCCGGAGAGTCAGCGCTCCGCGCCCGGCGAGCTCCTGATCACCGACGACAACGTCTTCGGCACGCCGCGTGAGGACGCGTTTCGCCGCGACTTCACCATCAACGCGCTCTTCTACTCGATCGCCGACTACTCGGTGATCGACTATGTCGGCGGCATCGAGGACCTGGAGGCCGGTCGAGTTCGCGCCATCGGCGACCCGGACGTGCGGTTTCAAGAGGATCCCGTGCGAATGATGCGGGCGTGCGAGTATGCCGGCCGCCTCGGGTTCACCATCGAGGGCCGCACCCAGGAGGGCCTGTACGAGCAACGGCGCGAGATCGAGAAGGCCTCGCCCGCCCGGTTGCTGGAAGAGCTGATCGAGCTGCTCCGCTCGGGGCACGCGGCGGCCACCCTGCAGTGGACGGTGGAGCTCGGACTGCTCGAGTACCTGCTGCCCGAGATCCACCAGGTGGTCGTTTCGCGGCCTGTTCTGCCCTACCTTCAGGTATTCAGCGAGCTCGACCGGCTGGCGGCGGGCGGTCGGAAGCTCTCGGACGCCGCGCTGATCGGCGCGCTGCTCCTGCCCGGCGCCCTCCACGAGCTGCACGAGCGGGAAGGCGGCGGCGCGAAGCGGCTGAAGTTGGCCGCGCGGCGCCGCCTGGCCATCGGGCACGCGGAGCGCTTCGCGACCCGGTTCCGGATCTCGAAAGCCCGCTCCGAGCGACTCGCGGAGAGCCTGCTGATGGCGCAGCGCATGGCCGACGGCGGGTGGGAGATGCCGGAGCGCATCCGGCTGTCGCAGCGCGCCGTATTCAAAGAAGCGAGCCTGCTGCTCGAGTTGATGAGCGGCATCGGCTGGAAGACCGCGGGGGAATTGGAAATCTGGCGCACGCTGGCGGAGAAGAAGCCCTCGCGGCCGGCCCCGAAGGCGCGCCGCCGGCCCGCGCGGCGGCGGCGCCGGCGCCGCAAGAAACGCTGAGTCGAGCGGCGCGACCTGCTCGCAGTTGTGAAAGAATCAGGAGGGTCGAGAAAGTCTCGAAAAGATGAGCGGCAGCCTTCGATTCCTACAGTCCATGCTCGGCAAGAAGGTGGTCATGGCGATCTCCGGGATCGTCCTGTTCGGCTTCGTGCTGACTCACATGCTCGGCAACCTCAAGCTCTATCAGGGAGCCGAAAAGCTGAACGCGTACGCCGAGTGGCTCCGTGAGATGGGCGCTCCGGTCCTGCCCCACGAGGGCGCTCTCTGGTTACTGCGGATCGGCTTGATCGTCGCCGTCGTCGCCCACGTCGCGGCGGCCTATCAGGTGACGCGAATCAGCCAGCGCGCGCGGCCCACGGACTACAAGTCGCGCCGCGTCCTGCAGGCGACCTACGCCTCGCGAACCGTTCGCTGGGGCGGCGTCATCATTCTCCTTTTCGTGATCTACCATCTCGCGCACCTGACCTGGGGTTCGGTGCATCCCGACTTCATCTACGGCGACGTCTACAGCAACGTGGTCAGCGGCTTCAAGGTGTGGTGGGTGAGCGCCTTCTACATCGTCGCCAACCTGGCGCTGGGACTGCACCTCTACCACGGCCTGTGGAGCATGCTTCAGACCTTGGGCGTGACCGCGAGCGGCGAGCGCGACTGGCGCCGCACGGCCGCGGCGGCCTTCGCCGTCGTTGTCACCCTCGGCAACGTATCCTTCCCGCTCTCGGTCCTCACGGGCGTTGTCGGGTAACCCCCATCGGCACAAAACTATGCAACTCGACGCCAAGATTCCGGAAGGCCCGATCCAGGAGAAGTGGGACCGCCATCGCTTCGAGATGAAGCTGGTCAACCCGGCCAACAAGCGCCGCTTCGAGGTGATCATGGTCGGCTCGGGGCTGGCCGGCGGCGGCGCCGCGGCCGCCCTCGGTGAGCTCGGCTACCACGTCAAGTGCTTCTGCTACCAGGACAGCGCCCGCCGCGCCCACTCGATCGCCGCGCAGGGCGGCATCAACGCCTCCAAGAACTACCAGAACGACGGCGACAGCGCGTGGCGGCTGTTCTACGACACGGTCAAGGGCGGCGACTATCGCTCGCGCGAGGCCAACGTCTACCGGCTGGCTCAGGTCAGCGGCAACATCATCGATCAGTGCGTGGCGCAGGGCGTGCCGTTCGCGCGCGAGTACGGTGGCCTGCTCGACAACCGCTCGTTCGGCGGCGCGCAGGTCTCCCGCACCTTCTACGCGCGCGGTCAGACCGGGCAGCAGCTGCTGCTCGGCACGTACCAGTCGCTGTCGCGGCAGGTCGCGTCAGGCCAGGTTGAGATGTTCCCACGTACCGAGATGCTCGACGTCGTCGTCGCCGACGGGCGAGCCCGCGGCATCGTCACCCGCGACATGGTGACCGGGGAGATCCGCTCCTACAGCGCCGACGCCGTGGTTCTCGCCACCGGCGGCTACAGCAACGTCTTCTTCCTGTCGACCAACGCCAAGGGCTGCAACGCCACCGCCATCTGGCGCGCTCACCGGCGCGGCGCCTTGTTCGCCAATCCCTGCTTCACCCAGATCCACCCGACCTGCATACCGCAGCACGGCGACTATCAGTCGAAGCTCACCCTGATGAGCGAATCGTTGCGCAACGACGGGCGCATCTGGGTCCCCAAGACCGCCGGTGACGGTCGCTCCCCGAGCGACATCCCCGAGTCGGAGCGCGACTACTACCTGGAGCGCCGCTACCCGGCGTTCGGCAACCTGGTGCCGCGCGACATCGCCTCGCGCGCCGCCAAGGCGGTGTGCGACGACGGGTT
>JAHEKO010000071.1 GCA_024638355.1 Acidobacteriota bacterium | reverse complement strand
CGGGGTCGATGTCGACGAAGGCCTCGATCGGCGCGCCGCGCCGGAGGAGGTGCTTCGACAGACGGCGCCCGGTCTGACCGGCGCCCCAGACGACCACGCGCCCGGCTCCCTGCAGCGGGCCGGCAACCAGATAACGCGCCTTGCAGGCGAGGAACTTCTCGACAGCGTAGCGGGTGTCGGTGCGGGTGAGTCGAGCGGGGTGGTCGCGCCAGTAGTAGAGCGTCTTGGGCACCTTCCGAAACTGCTTGCCGGCGTGAGCCAGGCGCAGCCAGAGGTCGTAGTCCTCGGGCCAGCCGTGATCCTGGTAGCCGCCACTCTCGACGAAGGTGGTGCGCGGCAGCATCGCCGTGGGATGCGGGATCGGACTCTCGATGAAGCGATCGCGCATGATCAACTCGTGGCTCAGGAGGCCGTTGAGCCACTCCTCGTAGACCCGGAAGCCCTCGGCGACCGATTCGTCCGGGAAGTGCTTCACCTTGCAGGAGACGACACTGAGTCCCGGCTGCGCGTCGAACGCCCCGACCTGCAGCCGCAGGCGGTCGGGGTGGACCATGTCGTCGGCGTCCATCCGCGCGATCAGCTCCCCCCGGCAGGCGGGCAGGCCGGCGTTGAGCGCGGCCAGATGGCCCAGGTGCGGCCGCCGCAGAACCCGGATCCGAGCGTCGAGCTCGCTCCACGATTCGAGGATCTCCCGCGAGCCGTCCGTCGAGCCGTCGTCTACCGCCAGCACCTCGAAGTCGGTCAGCGTCTGGGCGGTGAGGCTGCGCAGGCACTCGTCCAGAAACGGCCGTGCGTTGTACACCGGCATCAGGACGGAGACCCGAGGCGCTGCGCTCATGCGGCTTCGGCGCCCCGCACGCCGCGAATCCGTCGCGAGGCCAGGCAGGTGAGGTAGTTGGCGATCACACCCAGGACGCCGGCGTGCAGCCCGTGAACCTGCCGATGGCCGCTGGCGTACAGGCCGAGAGCGATCGCCAGACCCACCGCCAGACCGGCGAGGACGTCGCGACCGTCGTAGCCGTGCGGGTCCGCCGAGTCGTGCAGCGTGCCGAGGACGAATGCGGGGGAGAGCTGGATCAGGATCTCGAACTTGATCACCAGCAGGCCCCAGAGGGTCGAGAGTGGTCGCACCGCGAACGCCGTCACCATCAGCATGATGCCGATGCTGGTCCACGGCGCGATGCGGGCGAGTCGCGCTTCGTCGATGCCCCGCGATCGGCCGATGAAGTCCTTGGTCAGAATCGACGACAGCGACAGCAGGCAGGAGTCGGCGGTCGACATGATCGCCGCGACGACGGCTATCATGATCACCACCACCGGAACGTAGGCCAGCGGCTGTTGCTCGACCAGAAAGGCGAGCACCTTGAAGGTGATCTGGTCGGCGGTGACGCCGCTCTCGGCCGGGAAGAGGGCGATGCCGGCGACGCCGATGAAGACGACGGTGGTGATGGCGATGTGCGGCAGGAGCGCCATCGTTGCCAGGGCATGGCGAAGATCGGTCAGGCTGCGGGCGGCATAGATGCGCTGGATCGCCTGGGGATAGAGCGGCGCTCCCAGGAAGAGAAGGAGGAAGTTGCTCAACCAGAGGAGGCAGAGCTGCAGCGAAGGGCTCTGGATCTTGGCGGGCGCGACCGCCGCGACCTGGCGCAGCACCGCGGCCGGGCTGCCGATCTCCGAGATGAGCAGTCCCACCGCGAGGAGCAGGCCGACGACCAGCACCGCGCCCTGCAGCGCGTCGGTCCAGGCGACGGCGCGCATCCCGCCGAGGAGCTCGTAGAGCAGGATGATCGCCGCGCCGCCGATGACGCCGAGCCAGTAGGGGATGCGCCCTTCCGTCAGGCCGGCGGTGGCGTGCCCCATCGCCATCAGCTGGGCGAGCAGGTAGTTGAGCAGGGCGACCGCGAAGATCAGCGCAGAGAGGTAGCTCAGCAGGGGGTTGCGGAAGCGCGCCGCCACGAAGTCGCTCGGGGTCACGAAGCCGCCCGAGCGGGCGACGCGATAGAGCCGGGGGGCGAACAGCAGATAGCCGGAGACGATACCGACCATGAAGGTCACGCTCATGTAGTAGGCGACGCCTTCGCGGTAGGTCTGGCCCGGGAAGCCGGACAGCGAGTTGCCGCTGTACTGGGTGGCGAAGAGGGTCAGTAGCAGAACGAACGGCCCGAGCGTGCGGCCGGCCAGGTAGAAGTCGGCGAGCGAGGTCTCGCGGCGTGCCCGGCGGCTCAGGAAGCCGATGACCACGAGCAGCCCGACGTAGGCTCCGCCGGCGATGAAGATCCCGAGCGTCAGGTCCGCCGTCATGCGGCGCCGCCGGGGTCGTCGTCGGCCGCTTCCGTCTCGTCGCGCCAGTAGCGGAGGATGCCCCAAGCGGTGAGCAGCGACAGCGCCACGGTGAAGCCGATGCTCGACCAGAGCCAGACCGGCAAGCCCAGCACGACGATCGGTCGGCTACCGATGAACAGGAAGGGCGCGGTGGCGAGTGCGCAGAGCGCCACGAGGAGCATGAAAAGCGGATGCCTGCGCGGCTCGTCCGACATCGACGGAATGGATTCTAGCGAAGCCGAGCGCCGGCCCGCTGGAAGAGCGTGAGGTAGGCTCTGCTCTCCGGGAAAATTCTCGTGACCAAGACGAAAAACACCATCCTCGCCGTCCTGCTGCTCGGAGCGCTCGCCCTCGGCGTTTTCCTGGTGCCGACCATCTGGGGCAAGCCCTGGAAGATCGAGCACTTCTACGGCCGCGTGTTCGCCACGTTCGCGCTGCGCCACCCGATGATGCTGTCGTCGATGCGGCTGCTCGAGCCGGTCGGCCTGCGCTTCCACAACGACGACCTCGACGACATGTCGGTGGCGTTTCAGGAGCTCGAGGCGGAGTGGCTGGAGGAGCAGCTAGGCGTGCTCCGCAGCTACGACCGCGAGGGGATGAGCGACGCCGAGGGGCTGTCGTACGACGTGCTCGAGTGGTTCCTGGAGGATCTGGTCGAAGGCAACCGCTTCCCGCTGCACGACTACCCGGTGAATCAGCTCGGGGGAATCCAGAGCGGCCTGCCCGAGTTCATGATCACCACCCACCACCTCGGCGACGCTCGAGACGCCAAGGACTACATCGCCCGGGTCGCCAAGATCGGCATCGCCATCGATCAGGTCCTGGGAGGCCTCGAGCTGCGCGAGGAGCAGGGAGTCGTGCCGCCCCGATTCGTCATCGAGCACGTTCTGCGCGAGATGCGGGCGTTCGTCGGCGTAGCTCCCACCGAGCAGGTGCTCTACACCCACTTTGCCGAAGCGACCGAGGAGATCGAGGGTCTCCAGGCGTCGGAGCGCGGCGAGCTCCTCACGCGGCTCGAGTCGAGGATCCAGGGAACCGTCTATCCCGCCTATCACCGGCTGATCGACTATTTCGATCGACTCGAGGGCATCGCGACGACCGACGACGGCGTCTGGAAGCTGCCCGCGGGCGCCGAGTTCTACGCCTGGGCGCTGGCTCACCACACCACCACCGATCTGTCGGCCGAGGAGATCCATCAGCTCGGCCTCTACCAGGTGGGGGAGATCCAGGCCGAGATGCGCGCGATCCTCGAGGAGCAGGGCTACGAAGCCGCCGACCTGGCCGCCGCGATGAACGCGCTGAACGAGGAGGAGCGATTCCTCTATCCGGACAGCGACGAGGGACGCGAGCGCATCCTCGCCGACTACCAGGCGATGATCGACGAGATCGATGCCGGTCTCGAGCCGTTCTTCGACCGGCGCCCGGCGAGGGGCGTCGAGGTCCGCCGCGTGGCCGAGTTCCGGCAGGCGACGGCACCCGGCGCCTACTACGACCCGCCGTCGTTCGACGGCTCGCGCCCCGGCGTGTTCTACGTCAATCTGAGGAGCGTCAAGGAGATTCCCAAGTTCGGCATGCGCACCCTCGCCTACCACGAGGCGATTCCCGGCCACCACTTCCAGCTCGCGCTGGCCCAGGAGATGGAGGGCGTACCCTTCTTTCGCCGGGTCATCCCGTTCACCGCCTACACCGAGGGTTGGGCCCTCTACGCCGAGCGGGTGGCGGCCGAGAACGGCTTCCAGGAGGACCCGTTCGATCGCCTCGGCTACCTGACGGGGCAGATCTTCCGCGCCGTCCGCCTGGTGGTCGACACCGGCATCCACAGCAAGCGCTGGTCGCGTGAGGAGGCGATCGACTACATGCTGGCCAACACCGGCATGCCCGAGACCGACGTCGTGACCGAGATCGAGCGCTACATCGTGAACCCGGGCCAGGCCTGCGCCTACATGGTCGGGCAGCTCAAGATCCTCTCCCTGCGGCGCGAGGCGCAGGAGCGGCTCGGACCCGCCTTCGACATTCGTCAGTTCCACAACGTCGTGCTGGGCAGCGGCGCGGTGCCGCTGAGCCTGCTCGAAGAGCTGGTCGATCGCTGGATCGAAGAGCGGCTCGCCGCGGCGTAGCCGCCGAAACCCGGCGCCGCGCACCCCGGTGCGCCCCGCTCGTTTGAACCTCGGCGTCCGCACGCCGTACCCTCTCGGCGGATGAAACGCTTCCTCCCGATCGCCGCCGCGCTTCTGGTGGCGGCCTGTGCGACCGGCGAGCCCGAGCCCGATTTCTACCTCGGGGGCATCCAGGTCAACGAGCCCGACGCGGCGGCCTGGGTCGAGACCCTGGAGGAGTCCGGCTTCAACACCGTCCACGTCACCGTCTATGCCCGGCAGGGCGAGTGGGACAGCGCCCACCTCCGGTACGACGAGGAAGCGACCTGGGTCGTCGACGAGATCCGCGCGGCGCGGCGGCGCGGCCTGGCGGTGGTCCTGGTCCTGCGAGTGGATCTGGATCGAGCCGCCGAGCGCAACGAGCATCTGTGGCACGGCATGATCCTGCCGCGCACCGACGCCGAGCTCGACGAGTGGTTCCGGCGCTACGGCCGGTTCGTCGACCTCTGGGCGGAGGTAGCCGAGGCGGAGGGCGTCGACGTGCTGGCCATCGGCAGCGAGTTGAATGCCCTGACCAACGCCGTGGCGATCGACGAGCTGCCGGAGCTCGAGGAGTACTGGACCAACCCGGAGAAGGTCGAGCTCGAAAAGAGCCGGGTGATGGCGCATGCCGGGGGAGTCGGAGCCGGCGGCGGCGATCTGGGCTCGCTCATCGACGCCAAGAATCAGGCTCACATGGCGTGGGCGCGCCAGACGAGCGCGAGCGAGGCGGACGATCCGTTGGCCGAGATCAACCGCCGCCGCGCTCGGCTCGACGCGCACTGGCGCGCGTTGATCGCGAGCGCGCGGCAGCGGTTCGGCGGCAGGCTCAGCTACGCCGCCAATTTCGATCAGTACGCGTTCGTGCCCTTCTGGGACGCGCTCGATCTGATCTCGATCAACGCCTACTTCCCGCTGCGGAGCCGGCTGGTGCCCGTAGGCGACGATGCCGCCCTCCTCGAGCTGTTGCGCGAGGGCTGGCTGCGACACCTGCGCGCCGTCGACGCGTTCCGCCGGCAGGCCGGCGCGCCCGATCATCCGATCCTCTTCACCGAGATCGGCTACGTGAGCCGCGCCAACTCGACGATCGAGCCGTGGGCGGCGAGCGGCTTCTCGGTGTTACCGAGCGGCGACGGCACCCGTCTGATCGTCTGGGAGGAGCAGCCGCGAAGCCTCGACGAGCGCGCGCTCGCCATGCGGGCCCTGTTCGAGAGCAATCGGCAGGTCGAGGCGGCGAGCGGCAGGCCTTTCTTGGTCGGGCTGCTCTACTGGAAGCTCTCGTCGGTGCCCTCCCACGTGGACGTCGAGCCCTTCGTTCTGCTCATCGGTGATCGCGCGCCCAGTGATCCACTGCTCGCCGAGCTGCTGCGCTTCGTCGGCCGGTGAGCCCCGGGACCTGGAACGAGACTCGCAAGAGGAGTGGCCGCCACGGCTCGAGCCGTTTCCGCGCCGCGGCGAACGAACGATGACGAACTCGAGTCTCGGGCTCGCCCGCACCCTGGTCGCCCTGCTCCTGACCGTGGCGCTGTTGCCGTCTGCCGCGGCGGCGACGGAGATTCCCGACGAGCTCGACGGCGAGTTCCGCGACTGGCTCGAAATCGTCTCGCTGTTGATCTCCGACGCCGAGCTCGAGTACTTCCTGTCGATCGAGGAGGACTTCCGGCGGGCCGCCTTCATCGACGAGTTCTGGGCGGTGCGCGATCCCGATCCGCGCACCCCGTACAACGAGTTCAAGGGCCGCTGGATGAGCCGGGTCGACCAGGCGCTCGAGGACTACGGCACGCTGGAGGACGCGCGCGCCCGCTTCTACCTGCTCAACGGCGAGCCGGGGCGCTTCGTGCTCGTCGACGGCCGAACGATCGACGTCTGCTTCATGCAGCGTACCGAGCTCGAGATCTGGTTCTACGGCGGCAGCGAGCAGACCGGCGTGAATTTTGTCGTCATCTTCTTCCGGCCGTATGGGCTCGCCGGCCGGCCGTACCAGGTGTGGATGCGGGATCGTACGCTCCAGGCGGCCACCCGATTCAAGCTGCCGAGCGAGAACCCCGCGGACTTCTGCGACGGTGACCTCTTCAACTGGGCCGTCCGCATGATCTACGACGAGCCGGCCTACGAGGCGATGATCTTCCGCTTCATGGAGATACCGAAGCCGCGCTCGGAAGAGTGGCTCGGTGCCTTCGAGGCGATGAGCACGGATCTACCCGAGGGCGCCGAGACCTTCGAGGTAGATCTCGAGTTCGACTTTCCGGGCCGCAACCAGAGCCGCACGGCGGTCCAGGGGCTGGTCGGCGTTCCCGCCGAGGCGGTGGCGGCACGGCCGCTGCCCGCCGGCCGCGTGCACGAGCTCCTGTTGATCGGTGAAGTGATTCGCGACGACCGCCTGTTCGAGAGCTTCCGCTATCAGTTCGAGATGCCGGCGGTGGCAGATCGGGTCACCCTGCCGCTGATCTTTCAGCGCTTCCTGCGCGAGGGCGACGTCGAGATTCGCGTCAAGGTGGAGGACATCTACGGCGAGCGCTTCGCGCACGCCCGGCGCCAGCTCCGGATTCCCGATGCGAGCGGTCTGAGGTCGGTGCGGCGAGCCCCGGACTCGCCGATCTTCCGGCTGCTCGAAGAGGCCAACGAGGCCGCCGAGCGGGGCCAGACGACCGTGCGGCTGGTGCCGCCCGAGGAGGGCGAGATCCAGCTCGGCAAGGTGCGCTTCACCACGGTGGTCGCGGGGGAGGTCGACCGGGTGACCTTTTTCCTCAACGAGCGCGAGGTCATGACCAAGCGCGAGCCGCCGTTCAGCCTCGAGCTGAATCTGGGCGGGGTCGCCGCCAGCCACCGGGTGCGCGTCGTGGCGTTCGACGACGAGGGCGCCGAGCGGGCCAGCGACGAGGTCCTGATCAACCGTGGCGGCCAGCGTTTTCGCGTCCGTTTCGTCGAGCCGCGATCCGATCGCGAGTATCTCGACAGCCTGAGCGCGGTCGTTCTTGTCGAGGTGCCGGACGGCAGCACTCTCGACCGGGTCGAGCTCTTCCTGGGCGAGGAGCGGATCGCGACCCTCTTTCAGGAGCCGTTCGTCCAGCCCATCCTGCTGCCCTCGCCGGGGCTCGCCTACGTGCGCGCTGTGGGCTACCTCGAGGACGGCAACTCCACCGAGGATGTCGTCTTCGTCAACGCCCCCGACTATTTCGAAGAGGTCGAGGTGCAGCTCGTCGAGCTCTACGCCACCGTGGTCAACCGCTCGGGCCGGCCGATTCTGGACCTGCCCAGGGAGGCGTTCACCGTGCGCGAGGACGGCGTCGAGCAGGAGCTGCGCCGCTTCGAGTACGTGCGCGACCTGCCGATTCATGCCGGGCTGCTGGTCGACACGTCGGCTTCGATGGCGGAAGGGCTCGATCAGGTCACCGAGGCCGCGCGCACGTTCGTCGATCAGACGATCGGCGAGCGCGACCGCCTGGCCCTGATCTCGTTCGACGTTCGGCCCACCGTCGAAGTGCGGTTCTCGAGCGACAAGGACGAGATCTCGGCGCGCCTCGACGGCCTGCGGGCGAGCGGCACCACGGCGCTCTACGACAGCCTGATCTTCGCCCTCCACTATTTCGATGGCATCAAGGGGCAGAAGGCGCTGATGCTGCTCTCCGACGGGCTCGACGAGGCGAGCCGGTTCGGTTTCGAGAACGCTCTCGAAACCGCGCGCCGGACCGGGGTGACGGTCTACGCGATCGGCATGCGGGAGCTGGCCGCGGACAAGAAGGCGCGCGCGATGCTGCGCGATCTGGCCGAGGCCACCGGCGGACGGGCGTTCTTCATCGACGACGTTTCGGCCCTGCCGGAGATCTACGCCGAGATCCAGGAGGAGCTGCGCTCGCAGTATCTCCTGGTCTACCAGTCGACGAGCGACAAGGACGAGTCGCAGTTCCGCCGCGTCGAGGTCAAGGCGAAGGGCGGAGCAGAGGTCCGCACCGTAGCCGGCTACTACCCCTAGCCGGACCTTCTCACCAGCTTCCCGCCGAGCTGTCGCGCTACTGCAGCAGGCGCTCGGTGCGGACGGTCCGGGTGGCGAAGAGGCCGAGGAGCCGGTCTTCGAGATGCGCGAGGTTCGTGAAGAGCCCGGTCATGGGGTCGACGCTCTCGCCGCGGAGGGAGCGGAAGTCCTTCAGATTGTCGGCGACCAGGAGCCGCCCGCTCTTGGCGTCGAGCACCCAGACCAGCAGATCGAGCTCGACGCCCCGCTCCTCGACCAGCTCTTGAGCCAGGTACGTCCTGCCGTCGGCCTCGGAGACGAACTCACGGGTGACGTAGCCGCTGCGATCGTCGAAGTCGAAGTCGACGGCGCCGGCGAGAATGAGGTCGGTGCCGGCGCGCTCGCCGACCGCCTGCCAGAAGGCTCGATCGGCTGCCAGGGCCTCCGGCTCGAAGGTGGGGAAGTCGACGACCAGAGCGTCGACCTGAAGCCGGGTGCCGCGCTCGAGCACGCGCTTCAGATAGCCCTGCAGCTCGGCTTCGAGCTCGGGCAGCGGCGGGGCGCCCTCCTCCTCGCTCCCGGTCAGGAATGGAACCACGGTCAGCGAGCGGTAGCCGGCGACGTCGAGGCGGGCCTTGACCGGTAGTTCGAATCGTACGGGCTCGCCGCCCTGCGCGGGCGGCACGCCGGCGGATGCCAGCAGGACGGTCAGCATGAGGAGGCTGGTGCGCATCGGAGGATCTCCCCTGCGAGGCCGGGTCGCTCAGGCCAGGAGCTTGTAGGTTAGCGCACCCAGCGCCAGGCCCAGGGGTAGGGTCGTGAGCCAGGTGATGAGGATTGTCGCGATCGTGCGAGCGTTGCCGCTGCGAGTGGCCAGACCGATGCCGAAGATCGAGCCGCACGAGACGTGGGTGGTCGACACCGGCAGCCCCAGCCGCGAGGCTCCCAGTACCAGCAGCGCCGTCACCAGGTTCGCGGTCACGCCCTGACCGGGATTCAGGTCGGTGATGCGGCGGCTCATGGTGTCGGCGACGCCGCGCGACTGGAGCCAGCCGCCGGCGGCCATGGCCAGTGCCACCAGCCAGAGCACGCCGGTGGACATCTCGGAGCCGAGCAGCATGCCGGCGGCGAGGAGCAGCGCCGCGATCTTGGGCGTGTCGTTCACCGCCCGAGCGAAGCAGACCGATCCGCCGCTCAGATAGTGGACGACGTCGACCGTCCGCTGGGCGTCGATGCCGAACAGGGAGCCCTGATAGCGCTCGACGCACTCCTCCGCGTCGCCGATCGAGATCTCCGGGGCGGCCGCCGAGATCTCGGCGGCCGCCGCGCCGCCGATCGCGACCGGACGCGGCGGCCCCGAGCCCACGCATAGGCAGGTCCGGCGGTCGACGCCGGCGGCGAGGCGCGCGCGGCGCAGGAGGGGATAGAGGATGGCCGCCGCAACGATGGCCAGCACCGGGCTGAGCAGCAGCGGTTGGGCGAACTTGGTGCCGACCGTCGTCCAGTCGATGGCGGATCGACCGCCGGCCGCCCAGGCGGCGCCGACCAGCGCTCCGGTCAGGGCGTGGGTGGTCGAGGTCGGCATGCGCAGCACGGTGGCCAGAAAGATGGTGATCGCGCCGGCCATCGCGATCGCCGTGAGCATCGAAGTGTCGATTGCGCCATCGGCGATCACGCCCTTGCCGCTGAAGCGAGAGGCCAGCTCCGCCGCGAACATCACCGAGACCACGCTGCCGAGGAAGGTGCAGGCGGTCGCCCAGATCAAGGCCTGGCGGAAGGAGGCGGTTCGGCTGCCCCAGAGAGTCGCGACGCCCTTGAAGTTGTCGTTGGCTCCGTTGCTCCAGGCCAGCAGGAAGGTGGCGACGAGCAGGAGCAAGAGGGTCATCGGAGGTCTCTACGGGCGCTGAGCGGAGAGAGATTGGCACCGCATGGCCGGCCGCGCCGATCTTCGGGTCCGCAAGGCTACCTGATAGGCTCTCTCTGCATTCAAGAGAGGAGCGTCCGGATGATGAGCGTGAAGAAATGGACCCCCGGTCTCTGGTTGGCGCCCCTCGTGGTGGCCCTTGGAGCGGTGGTCCTGGCGGGATTCGGCCCGGTCCAGTCCGAGGCCGAGGACGAGCAGGAGGCCCGCGGCTTCATGGCGGCGAAGGGACGCGTGACCTTCCGGACCTACTGCGCCAGCTGCCACGGCCGGGATGCCCGGGGCGACGGCAACCTCGCGCAGTATCTGACCGTGACGCCCTCGGATCTCACCCGCATCGCCGAGCGCCGCGGGGGCGAGTTCCCGCGCCAGGAGATCGCCGAGACGATCGACGGTCGCCGTGTCGCCAAGGGGCACGGCACCCGCGAGATGCCGGTGTGGGGTGACGTCTTCCAGAGCCCGCTGTCGGCCGATTCGGGCGCGACCGAGGAGCCGGAGGACCGGGCACAGCGCAAGGTCGCCGAGCTGGTCTATTTCCTGGAGACGATCCAAGAAGACGGCGGGGACGACTGAGGCCGGGGCGCCGGCGCGCGCCCGCCCCCAGGCACGCTCAGAAGGCGATCCATGATCGAGTTCGCCAGCCTTCTTCTGGGCCTTCTCAGCGGCCCGATCCGGGTCGAGCTGGCGGTGGACCCGACGGTGGCCGCGGTGGTGCTCGAGCTCGACGGCGAGCGTGCCGCCGAGCTCGCCGCGCCGCCCTGGCAAGCCGAGCTCTCTCTGGACGATCGACTCCGCCCGCGCCGGCTGGCGGCCGTGGCTCTGGATGCCCACGGGCGAGAGATCGATCGGGTGACGCGGCTGCTCAACCTCGACCGGCCTCCGGGTGAGGTCGACTACGTCCTGCACCGCAACTCGAGCGGCTGGGTGACCATGCTCAGCCTGGCGTGGAAGCCGCGCGCCGGCGATTCCCCGCGGCGCACCGCAGTCGCGCTGGACGGCCGGCAGATCGGGATCGACGACCCGCAGCGGATCTTTCCGCCGCCTCTCGATCCGGCTCGGCTCCACATTCTCGAAGCCGTGGCCGAGTATGGCGATGGACTCGTGACCCGCGACCGGATCGGAGTCGGCGGCCCGGTGCTCGGCGACGGCAGCGCGCGCCTGACGCCGGTGATGGCGACGCTCGGCGAGACCTCGCGGGAGCCGCAAGCGGGCGGCGTCAGCGCCAGGCGAGTCGACAGTGGCCGACCGGTTCGCGTGGCCGGGGTCGAGCGCGGCGAGGCGGAGATCGTCTTCGTGCGCGACGGCGACGTGGCCCGGGTCGTCGCACGCCTCGGGCCTTCCCGCCCGACGTCGGGTGCGCTGTCCGGGGCTCGCGACGCCCAGGCGGCGAGAGTCCTACATGCGGTGCCCTTCGCCGACGACGAGTGGGTGAGGATTCTCCATCCGCCGCGCTCGATGCGCCGGGCAGGCGCCATCGAGGCCCACCGGGTGGCGGTGCCGCTGGTCAGCGATCACCCGGGCCGGTTCGGCCTTTTCTGGCAGCTGAAGAACGTCGACGAGGGCC
>JAHEKO010000515.1 GCA_024638355.1 Acidobacteriota bacterium | reverse complement strand
CGACGAGAATAGCGGCAGCGGGCGGGCATAGGCCTTGCACCACCGCCGACCTTTGCAGGAAGAGAGGACCATGGTGCAGAAATCACGTCCCCTTCGCCGGTCGCTTCGTCCACTTGCCGCGACGATTCTGGTGCTCAGCTTCGGCCTCGCGAGCGTGCAGGAAGTCCTGGCCTCGTCGGTCGAGGTTCGGCTGCTGATGCCGGTCCGGGCGCGGCTCGACCTCGCCGACAAGAAGACCATCACCGTGGCGCCGTTTCTGGTGGTCACCGAGGAAGAGGGCTCGGTCGACGCCGGCGGCGTCGATATCGAAGACGAGTTCGCGGGTTACCTCACGCGCTTGCTCAAGCGCAAGACGCACCTGAAAGTCCTGGAGGCGGGGCCGGTCGACTATCCGACCTACGACCTGCAGGACCTGGCCGCCAACGAGGAGTTCTGGCGCTACCTCGGCGATCGTACCCAGGCCGACCTGATCCTCACCGGGAGCCTCGACTTCGACATCCAGGACCGCAGCGGCTATCGCACCGAGGAGTACGTGTCGCCGTTCGATGGCCGGACCTACTATCGTCAGGTGCTCGTCGAGCAGACCGGCTTCGAGTACGACATCGTGATGGAGGTCTTCGACGGCAGAAGCGGAAAGCGCCTCTACTCCGACAACTTCAAGGACTTCAAGCGCTTCGAGGGCGAGAGCGTCGACCCGCTCACCGGAATGTTCGAGAACCTCTACTCCCTCGAAGACCGGATCTCGGGAGTCTTCACCCAGAGGCTGGTCGAGACCAGTCGCCTGCTCTTCAACTGAATAAGGAGGTCGCGTTGACTCGTCGTGCGACTCGACTCAAGGCCTTTGTCGCCTCGATTGCCCTGGCGCTGCTGCTGGCGCCGCTGGCCAGTGCCCAATATGGTGCCTCTTTCGGCCGCAACAAGGTCCGCTATGACGACTTCGAGTGGGAGATCTACCACTCGACGCACTTCAACGTCTATTACTACAAGAGCGAAGAGCAGCTCCTTCAGAAGATCGTCTCGTTCGCGGAGAGTGCGTACGACCAGCTTTCACAGAAGCTGGACTACCAGATCCAGGAACCGATCAACCTGATCTTCTACGACACCCACTCGGCCTTCGAGCAGACCAACGTCATCCTCAACTTCATCCCCGAGGGGGTCGGCGCCTTCGCGACGCCGGTCCGCAACCGGATGGTGCTGCCCGTCGACCTGCCGGGGCCCGAGCTGATGGCCCTGGTGCTGCACGAGCTGACCCACATCTTCCAGTACCACATCCTCTTCGGCGGCAACCTGGGGCGCGGCGTGGCCTCCTCGCCGCCGCTCTGGTTCATGGAAGGCATGGCGAGCTACTTCGCCCAGGACGAGACCGCGCGCGACAAGATGTATCTGCGCGACGCGGTGGTCAACGACCGCCTGCCCTCGATCACTCAGAACTTCGGCGGGTACTTCGCCTATCGCTTCGGCCACGCGATCTTCGATTTCATCGAGGAGCGGTGGGGCGACGAAGGCGTGCGGGACTTCATGGTCGAGACCCGCAACACTCTCGGCGGCCGCGTCGGCCGCTCCGTCGAAAAGGCGTTCGGCGTCGACGCGGAGGAGTTCGACTCCGACTTCCGGCGCTGGCTCCGCAGGCGTTATCTGCCCGAGCTCATCGAGACCGGCGAGCCGGCCGACTTCGGCCGGCCGTTCCGGGTAGGCGGGGCGGGGCGCCCCTTTCGCACGTCGCCGGCGGCCTCGCCCTCGGGCGACCTGCTGGCGGCGTTCTCGACCGCCAAGGGACAGGTCGACGTGATGCTGTTCGACGCGCGCCAGCGGGTCGAGCTCAAGAACCTGACCAGGGGCTACAACCGCGACTTCGAGTATTTCGTGGCGCAGGAGCTGACCCTGGGCCGCAAAATGGGCCGTGACATCGCCTTCTCGCCCAGCGGCAACCAGGTCGCGTTCTTCGGTCGCCGCGAGGGTGGCCGAGCGCTGGTCCTGGCCGACGTCCTGGACGGCAAGATCAAGCGCTCGATCGACGTGGACGTCGAGCAGCAGCTCTCGCCGACCTTCAGCGTCGACGGCTCCAAGGTCGCGTTCTCCGGCAACCGCAACGGCCAGTTCGACGTCTTCGAGGTCGACCTCGAGACCGGCGAAGTGACGAACCTGACCAACGACGACATCTACGACGGCTCGCCGACCTATTCGCCCGACGGCGAGTCGATGCTGATGACTTCGGTCGTCGGCGGCTATTCAAAGCTGTTCCGGGTCGATCTCGCCAACCCGTCGGAGCGCTTCCCGATCACGACCGGCGAGAGCAACGAGATCGACGCGGTCTACTCGGCCGACGGCGAGCGGGTCTACTTCACCTCCGACCGGACCGGCGCCAACAACATCTTCAGTCTCGAGCTCGAGAGCGGCCGCATTCGTCAGCACACCAACTCGCTGACCGGCTGCTTCCAGCCGACCGTGCTGCCGAATCCGAACGGCGGTGAACGGCTGGTCTACACCGGCTTCTGGAAGGGGCGCTTCGACCTCTATCTCCTCGACGTCGACGATCCGGTCACCGA
This sequence comes from Acidobacteriota bacterium, assembly GCA_024638355.1. Classification (GTDB taxonomy): domain Bacteria; phylum Acidobacteriota; class Thermoanaerobaculia; order Multivoradales; family JAHEKO01; genus JAHEKO01. The sequence continues at coordinate 436 of JAHEKO010000515.1, read as the reverse complement.
GCCGGTGATCCTCGAGGATCCCGAGGCGATCGCGGTCGCCGCGCTGCCCGCCGACGAGCTGCCGCGGTACCAGCCGTCGATCGAGGTCTCGATCGACGAGGACAACATCGGCAAGTACAAGGGCTTCCGGTTCTTCCTCGAGGACGTCCAGGGCGCGGTCGGCATCTCGAACGACAACACCTTCGTCGGCGTCGGCGTGGTGACCTTCTCGGACTTCCTCGGCGACCGGCGGATCATCGGCCAGTTCCAGTCGATCGAGAGCTTCCAGAACTTCAATATCTGGTACGCCGACTTCTCGCGCCGGCTGCAGTGGAACGCCCATGTCTACGACAACCGCGACTTCTTCATCGGCCGCGACGCCCGCACCGGGCTGATTCGCCGCGGCAACGCGCTGGCGAGCTTCAGCGGCCTCGAGGCGAGCCTGATCTACCCGTTC
>JAHEKO010000514.1 GCA_024638355.1 Acidobacteriota bacterium | reverse complement strand
TCGGTGGCCGTGACGCCGCTCGCGATCGAGCCGGTCGGCAACTACGCGGTGGCCTTCCAGTGGTCGGACGCTCACTCCACAGGCATCTACCGCTTCGATTTTCTGCGCCGTATCTGCCCCTGCGAGGCGTGCACGCAGGGGCGACGGACCGGCGGCGCCGAAGAGTCCTGATCGGGCACGCGACCAACTAGGAGAACCGATGAAGAGGATCTTTCTGTACAGTCTCGCGTCGTGGCTGGTCTTCGCCGCCGGCGCCGCGGCGGCGAATCCGATGGTGGGCCTCAAGACCACGAAGGGCGAGATCGTTCTCGAGCTGTTCGCCGACAAGGCGCCCAAGACCGTCGAAAGCTTCCTCGAGAATGTCCGCGAGGGCTTCTACGACGGAACGATGTTCCACCGCGTGGTCCAGGACTTCATGGTGCAGGGTGGTGGCTTCGGCGCCGACGGCCGGCTGAAGCCCACCGGCAAGCAGCTGCAGAACGAAGCCAACAACGGGCTGAAGAACGTTCGCGGCACCGTCGCCATGGCGCGCAAGGGGGACCCCCACAGCGCCTCGGTCCAGTTCTACATCAACCTCGTCGACAACAAATTTCTCGACCACAAGGCGGAGTCGCCGCGTGGCTGGGGCTATGCGGTCTTCGGCGAGGTGCACGCGGGAATGGACGTTGTCGACGCCATCGCCGCCGTCTCGGTGCGCCGAACGTCGCTGTCCGAAGCCCAGCCGCTCGAGAACGTCCTGATCGAGCGGGCGTGGGTGGTCGAGCCGCCGAGCTGACCCGCCGACCTGGCCTGCCCTGCTCTACTTCTTGGTCTTCTGGCGGATGAAGGCGAGGCACGCCCAGAGCACCTCGAGCTGCTCGCGACCCTGAGGCAGATCGAGGCCGCGCCAGACGTCGCGTGTTGCCGACAGGAGAGCGTGAAAGTCGATCTCGCGCTTCTTGTCGATGATGCGGCGCAACGCGGCGAAGAGATCGGAGGCGGTCCATAGCGACGGATGCTTGCCGCGCAGCTCCTGCCAGGCGGTACGGAGTGCCTCGACCCGGGCCTCGCCGGTCTCCGGGTCGGGTGCCGCGCGGCGCAGCCGCTCGACCACCCCGAGAGCGTCGAACTCCTCGTCGGGCGGCGGTTCGAGCCGGCTGATCACCTGCCAGTGCTGAGGCAGCAGCTCTTCCTTGCGGATCTGCATCACCTTGGCGTCGAACAGCTTGGTGTTGAGCAGATTGAAGAGGTTTTCGAGCGACGGCAGGTCGGCGCCCTTCGTCCAGGCGGCGATCTCCTCCTGCGTCGGCAGCACCCGCGCGGGCGGCTTGGGCTTCTCCGGCGGGGCCTCGGGCGGCGGTCCGGCGGCCGCCGGCTCTCCCGGTTGGGGGGCTTCCTTGTCGGACATCGCGCGAAAAGCTACCACGGGAGGCGCTCAAATACGAAAGAGCCGCGGCGCGGCCGCGGCTCTCTCATGAGTCTTTTTGGGGTGTTCCGGAGCGTCGGATCTAGTCGTCCCAGACGAATGCGCCGGCCTTGAGTTGGGTCTTGGTGAGCATGTCGCTTTCTCCTCTCTACCTATTAACGCGAGAGGCGTGGTCGAAACTGATCACTCGCCGTGACTTTTTTTTCGCTATCTAGAAGGGGTGGTGCCGAAGGCCGGACTCGAACCGGCACGGGTTGCCCCACACGGCCCTCAACCGTGCGCGTCTACCAATTCCGCCACTTCGGCGCGGATCGTCATGCTATCAAGGTCAGGAGCCGCCTTCGGCCTCGGGCTCGGCCTCGGTCGCTCCCGCGTCGTCGGCTCCGGCGTCGGCCTCGGCGTCGCCTGCGGGCGCTGCGGGCGCCTCTTCCTCGACGGTCGCGGCCGGCTCGACCGGCGCCGTCTCCTCGACCGCGGCGGCCGGCTCGGCGTTCCTGAAAACCGAGCTCTGGGCGCTGCCGCTCAGGAGCCCGATCGAGATGGTCGTGAGCGTGAAAGCGATGAAGCCGAAGACGGTCATCTTGTGCAGAAAGGTGGCTGCACCGCGCGCTCCGAAGACGGTCTGCGTGGAGCCGCCGCCGAACACGGAGAGGTCGGCGCCTTTGCCCTGCTGGAGCAGAACCACCAGGATCAGAAAGATGCAGACGATGATGTGGATCGTGTAGATGAGATAGATCATTGTGTGTTGCCTCCGCCGACCGGCGCTCGTGCGCTAGCCGCAGGAACGGATGATAGCCAAGAATCCTTCGGGGTCAAGGCTCGCGCCACCGACCAGAAAGCCGTCGATGTCGGGCTGGCTGAAGAGCTCCGCGGCGTTGGCGGGCTTGACCGAGCCGCCGTAGAGGATGCGCTTGCTGCCCGCCGCCTCGGCTCCGATCAGGTCCGCCAGCGTCTCGCGGATGTGCTGGTGTGCCTCCTGGGCGATCTCCGGCGTCGCGGTCTCGCCGGTGCCGATCGCCCAGATCGGCTCGTAGGCGATCGCGCACGGCTCGGGCCGGCCGGCCAGACCGGCCTCGAGCTGGCGGTCGAGCACTTCGTAGGTGGTACCGGACCGACGCTCGTCGAGAGTCTCGCCGATGCAGATGAGCGGCTTCAATCCGTGCCGGCGCGCCGCGACGGCCTTGCGTCCGATCAGCTCGTCGCTCTCGCCATGATCCTGACGACGCTCGCTGTGCCCGCATAGAACCCACTCGCAGCCGGCATCGGCCAGCTGCGGGCCGGAGACGTCGCCGGTATGGGCGCCCTTTTCTTCCGGGTGGAGATCCTGGCCGCCGCAGGCGAACGGGGTTCCGGCGAGCCCGCGCGCCACCAGGGCGAGCAGGGGCGCCGAGGGGAAGAGGGCGACGTCGGCCGGCAGAGCGGCCGATTCTCCGCGCAACCGCTCGCAGTAGGCCTCGGCGTCGGCCCGCAGCAGGTGCATCTTCCAGTTGCCGCCAACCAGGGGTCGTCTCGTCATGCGCTCTCCTCGTCTCGCTGCAGAGCCTCGACGCCGGGAAGCGTCTTGCCGGCGAGGAGCTCCAGCGAGGC
>JAHEKO010000513.1 GCA_024638355.1 Acidobacteriota bacterium | reverse complement strand
ACGCAGATCCGCCGGCACGAGATCGGCTTCGTCTTCCAGTTCTTCCATCTGATCTCGAGGCTCTCGGCGCTCGAGAACGTCGAGTTGCCGATGGTCTTCGCCGACGTACCGCGCGCCGAGCGACGGGAGCGGGCGCGCCAGGCGCTCGAAGCGGTCGGCGTCGGGCCGCGCGCCGAGCATCTGCCGGAGCAGCTCTCGGGCGGCGAGCGCCAGCGCGTCGCCCTGGCGCGGGCAACCATCCTGCGCCCCAAGATCCTGCTCGCCGACGAGCCGACCGGCAACCTCGACACGAAGTCGGGGCGCGTGGTCCTCGATCTTCTCGACGAGCTCAACGACGACGGCCTGACGCTGGTTGTCGTCACCCATAATGCGCGGGTCGCGCACCGGGCCGACCGGGTCATCGTGCTGGTCGACGGCCGGATCGCGCAGCGCGTCCGCGGCGACAAGATCGGAGAGATCCTGACGCTCCTGGCCGACGAGCAAGAAGAAGAGGAGAGCGAGTGAGCCCGGTCGAGCTCCTGAGGTTCGCCCTGCGCGCCCTCACCGGGCACGGGCTGCGGACCGCGCTCAGCCTGCTGGGCGTCATGATCGGCGTCGCGGCGGTGGTCATCCTGACCGGCCTCGGCGAGGGCGCCCGCCTCTACGTCGTCGACCAGTTCTCGAGCCTGGGGACCAACCTGCTGATCGTGCTCCCCGGTAAGACCGAGACCACCGGCACCTTCGGCATCGGCGGCGTCCCCAACGACCTCACCCTGGAGGACGCGCAGGCGATCGCCCGCGAGGTGCCGCAGGCGGCTCGGGTGGCGCCGATCTCGATGGGCACCGCGCAGGTCTCCTACCGCGAGCGCAGCCGCCAGGTGGCGGTACTGGGCACGACTTCGGACTACATCCACGCCCGCCGAGTCGAGCTCGAGCGGGGCGAGTTCCTGCCCGACGAAGAGCTCTTCCGCGGTGCCAACGTGACGGTGCTCGGGCACAAAGCGGCGCGCGAGCTGTTCGACCTCGATGATCCGGTCGGCCGGGTGGTCCGGGTCGGTAGCTGGCGGATGCGGGTGATCGGCGTCCTGGCCAAGCAGGGCACCAAGATGGGCGTCAACTTCGACGACCTGGCGATCGTGCCGGTGCGCACCGGCATGAAGATGCTCAATCGGAGCTCGCTCTTCCGCGTCCTGATCCAGGTCCACGCCCACACCGACCTCGATCTGGCGCGCGACCGGGTGCTCGAAGTGATCGTCGAGCGGCACGAGGAGGAGGACGTCACGGTCATCACCCAGGACGCGGTAGTCAGCACCTTCTCGGCGATCCTGGCGACGCTGACGCTCGCGGTCGGCGCGATCGCGGCCATCTCGCTGTCGGTCGCCGGCATCGGCATCATGAACGTGATGCTGGTCTCGGTGTCGGAGCGGACCCGGGAGATCGGCCTGCTCAAGTCGGTGGGCGTCGCCGACCGCCAGATCCTGTCGGTGTTTCTGGCCGAGGCGGCGCTGATCTCGCTCGCCGGCGGCCTGATCGGCCTCGCCGCCGGCTGGCTGGTGGTCAAGGCCGTCACCCGGGTCTTCCCGGCCTTCCCAGCTGCCGCGCCGCTCTGGGCGGTGATGGCGGCGCTCGGCGTCTCGATCGGCGTCGGCATCCTCTTCGGCATGCTGCCCGCGCGCCGCGCCACGAAGCTCGACCCGGTGGCGGCGTTGGGCCGGCGTTAGGTCGGCGTCCGCCCGCTCCGGCCAGACGTGGGAGGGCGCGAGGCCCTCTCCTGCGCCTCGACGGAGCCCGGGTGAGCTTGACAGTGCGCCCCCTGGGGTAGACAGTCGAAGGAGAGATGCGCGAGCTGATCCAGCTGGCTCTCCGCGCCATCCGCGGCCAGCGGTTGCGGTCGTTCCTGTCGATGGTCGGCATCGCCATCGGCATCGCCTCGGTGATCCTGCTGACCTCGATCGGCGAAGGGACGCGCCGCTACCTGGTCGCCCAGTTTCAGCAGTTCGGCACCAACATCATCGCCATCAACCCCGGCAAGGCCGAAACCGGCGGGATGCCGGGCGCCTTCGGCGGCTCGACGCACAAGCTCACCCTGCACGACGCCGAGGCGCTGAGCCGGATCCCCGGGGTCGAGGCCATGGTGCCGGTCGCCTTCGGCATGGCGCGGGTCGAGGCCGGCGGGCTCGGCCGAAGCGTCTTCGTCTACGGCGTGACCCCGGACACGCCCGAGGTCTGGCAGTGGGACGCCCAGGTCGGCGGTTTCTGGCACTCCTCGGACCCCTGGAGCGGGCCCTCCGAAGGCGTGCTCGGCCCGACCCTGGCACGGGAGCTGTTCGGCGACGAGCCCGCGCTCGGCAAGTTCGTGCGCATTGCCGGCGGGCGCTTCCGGGTGGTCGGCATCATGGAGCCGAAGGGGCAGATGCTCGGCCTCGATCTGAACGACGCCGCGTGGATTCCGGTGTCGCGCGCGATGAAGCTCTTCAATCTCGACGAGCTGGGCGAGATCGATCTCAAGTACTCGAACGCCGAAAGCGAGGAGATGATCGTCGAGGCGGTGCGCGCGACCCTGATCGAACGGCATCGCGGCAACGAGGACTTCACGCTGGTCACCCAGGCCGGCATGCTCGAGGTCTTCGGCAACGTCATGGACATCATCACGACCGGCGTCGCCGCGATCGCCGGGATCTCGCTCCTGGTGGGCGCCATCGGCATCCTGACGATGATGTGGATCGCCGTCGGCGAGCGGACGAACGAGATCGGCCTGATCCGCTCGATCGGCGCCACCCGGCGCCAGGTGCTGATGGTCTTCCTGACCGAAGCCGCGGCGCTCGCCAGCCTCGGCGGCCTGGCCGGCGTCGGCATCGGCCTCGGCATCTGCGCGCTGCTGCGCGCCGCCATTCCGGGGCTGCCCGTCCACACTCCGCCGGAGTTCGTCATCGCCGCCGTGAGCATCAGCCTGGCGACCGGCCTCGTCTCCGGAGCCCTCCCCGCCCGCCGCGCGGCCCGGCTCGACCCCGTCGA
>JAHEKO010000512.1 GCA_024638355.1 Acidobacteriota bacterium | reverse complement strand
ACCCTCTCCGCCCTGCTCGAGTTCTCGGCCAGTGGCGAGGTGGTGCGCCGCCGCTTCGTCGACAGCGTGATCCGCAGCCGCCGCCGGCTGACCTACTCCGAGGTGCGCCGACTGCTGGGGAGCGCACCTCCGCGGACGAGACCGAGTACGGCGAGGTGCTGCCGATGCTCGACAACGCCCACGAGCTCTTGCGTGTGCTCCACCGCCGCCGCGTCGAGCGCGGCTCGATCGACTTCGATCTGCCGCAGGGCAACGTGATCCTCGACACCGACGGGGTGACCGTCGGCGTCCGGCCGACCGATCGCACCGTGGCGCACCGCCTGATCGAGGAGTTCATGATCGCCGCAAACGAGGCGGTGTCGGCCGAGCTGGCGAGCCACGAGATGCCGGCGCTCCACCGGATTCACGATCCGCCGTCGCGCGACGATCTCTTCGAGCTGCGCGAGATTCTCAAGGGGCTCGGCATCGAGCTCTCCGGCGATCTCGACAACCTGCATCCCGGGGCGCTGCAGAAGGTGCTGGGCCAGGTGGTGGGGCGCCCCGAGGAGCCGTTCGTCTCGACCCTGGTCCTGCGCTCGCTGCGCCAGGCGCTCTATGCCCCCGAAGCGCGGGGTCACTACGCTCTGGCGGCGCGCTACTACACGCACTTCACCTCGCCGATCCGGCGCTATCCCGATCTCCTGGTCCACCGCCAGCTCAAGGCGCTCGTCGCCGGACGCGATCCGAACGACGATCCGACCCGCCTGGACGAGCGGGTGACGGCGATCGGCGAGCGCTCGAGCTTCACCGAGCGCCGTGCCGAGCGGGCGGAGCGGATCGTTCTGCAGTGGAAGCTGGTGCGACTCCTGGCCGACCGCGCCGGCGACACCTTCGAAGGCCGCATCACCGGCATCCAGCCGTTCGGCATCTTCGTCGTCCTCACCGAGTACTACGTCGACGGCCTGGTGCCGATCCGCACCCTGGGCGACGACTTCTACGTCTACGACGAAGCGCGGCACACCCTCACGGGCAAGGACCACGGCCGCGTCTTTCGGCTCGGCGACGCCGTCCGAGTGGTGCTGTCGGACGTCGACCAGCGCCGGCGCAGCCTGAACCTCAAGATCGAGGGTCTCGACGAGCCGCCGGCCCGGCCGCGGCGGCGAAGATCCCGCTCGCCGGGCGAGCGAACCCGTCGCCGCGGCCGTCGCTAGTCCAGGCCGGAGCCGCGCCTAGCAGGCTAGCCCTCGGCCTCGCACTCGCCTTCGTGGTCGAGCTGGACGCCGGCCATCAACCGGAAGCAGTCGTTCGAGTAGGTCACGCCGTCGCAGCCGCAGACCGGATCGAAGATCTCGGGACACGCCTCGGGCTTCTCGACGCAGACGCCTTCCAGATCGGCCTCGCCGCACATTCCGGCCGGCAGGTCGCAGAGCTCGCCGTTCGGGCAGGGAATCCCCGCGACGCCGGCGCACACTTCTGCGCATTCACCCTCCTGGGCGACCTTCACGTGCGCGGCCCGTGCCTCGCAGGCGTTGGCGTAGGTCTCGCCGTCTTCGCCGCAGACCGGATCGTAGATCTCGGGGCAGACCGCCGCTTCGCAGACGCCGCCCTCGCAGATGCTGCCCACGGCGCAGTCGTTGTCGCCCGTACACTCCGCTTCGGGCTCGGGTTCCGGCCCCGATGGGGGACACGCGAGCGTCAGGGTGACGGCCGCCGCGATCGCTACCAGCATCCACAGGTTCCTTTTCGTCATCGGGCACCTCCTGGGAATCGCTCGGCAGGCAGACCTGGCTCTTCGGCCACGTCGTGCAGCGGAGTCCGCCCTGCCTTTCGAGATTTCTTGCAGTCTAGCCCAGTCGGCGGCCGGTCTGCGGAGAAACTCCGCTCGCCTCGGGTCTAACGGATAGAATCCGCCCATGCGCCGAGCCCTCGCCATCCCTCTCGCCGCCCTCGCCCTGGCCGCCGTGGTCGCCTGCGGCGGCTCCGAGTCCCAGGAGGCGGCCGACACCGCCGGCATCGAGGCCGCGCTCCGCGCCTACCTGCCCAAGCTGGGGGAGGCCTACGCCAGCGGCGACGTCTCCGTGCTCGAGGGTCTGGCGGCGCCCAAGGAGATGGCCCGCATCAACAAGCGGATCGAGGAGCTCTACGCCCAGGGCCGGACGCTCGAGCCCGAGTTCCTCGAGCTCACGGTGGAGAAGGTCGACGTCTGGGGCTACGCCAACGCCTTCGTCAACACCGTCGAGATCTGGAACATCCGCTCCTACGCCACCGGCACCCACGCCGTGGTCGGCGAGGATCTCGACAAGAGCAACCGCGTCAAGTACCAGTTCAAGCGGGAAGGCGACGAGTGGCTGGTTCTCTACCGAACGATCAGCGACTGAGCCCCACCCCCACGGTAGCGATCGTCGGCCGGCCCAACGTCGGCAAGTCGACCCTCTTCAACCGGCTGATCGGCGAGCGCAAGTCGATCGTGTTCCAGGAGCCGGGCGTCACCCGCGACCGGGTCACGGGCTCGGCGCCGATCGGCGACGAGGGACAGGTGCTCTTGATCGACACCGGCGGTCTGGTGCCGGGCGACGACGCGCTGGGGCTCAATCAGCAGGTTTTTTTCGCCATCGAGGAGAGCGACCTGCTGCTGCTGGTGGTGGACGGCAAGGAGGGGTTGGTAGCGGCCGACGAGAGCATCTGGGAGGAGATCCGGCGGCTCGACAAGCCGACCATCCTGGTGGTCAACAAGGGCGACACGCGGCAGGCGACGGAAGGCTGGTACGAGTTCCATCGGCTGGGGATCGAGCCGCAGCTCCTGATCTCGGCCGAGCACGGCCGCGGCATCGCCGAGCTGCGCGAGGCGATCGCCGAGCTGGTGCCGCCGCAGCCCGGCGAGCAGATCGAAGAGGGCGTGCCGCGGCTCGCCATCGTCGGGCGGCCGAACGTGGGCAAGTCGTCGATTCTCAACAGGCTCCTGGGCGAGGCGCGGGCCTTGGTCTCGCCGATTCCGGGCACTACGCGCGATCCGCTCG
>JAHEKO010000511.1 GCA_024638355.1 Acidobacteriota bacterium | reverse complement strand
CGATCGCCATCGACTGCGCCCTGCATCGGCGGGTCGCCGGCCTGATCGTCCAATCGACCTTCATGGACACCCGGCGCATGGCTCGCGAGCTCTATCCGCAGGTGCCGCTTCACTGGGTCGCGCGTCGCCGCTTTCGCAGCGTCGACAAGGTCGCGCGCCTGGGGATCCCCAAGCTCTTCATTCACGGTTCCGAGGACGGCACGATCCCGGTCGATCACGGGCACCGCCTGTTCGAGGCCGCGGCCGAGCCGAAGGAGCTGTTCGTCGTCCCGCGGGCGGGTCACAACGACGTGCACCGGCACGGCGGTTTTCGGTATTACCGCCGGCTGTCGCGCTTCCGCAACCGCTGCCTGGCCCGCTAGCCCGCAGGCTGACCGCGGGCTTCCAGGGCCGGCCGAACGTATAGACGGACGGCTATGCGAATTATGAAGCGTTGCATAGCGGCGGGGTATCGGCCTGCTTATTCTGCGGTCAGGACGATGACACGCACCAAGATTTCCGCCATTACCCTCGTCACCCTCGTCTTCCTTCTGATCGCATCCTGCAGCGGCGGTGGTCCGGGCGGCCCGACCGCCCCCGCCGAGATGAGCTCTTTTCAGGTCGAATCGATCCTGACGGACCTCGTCAACCAGGCGCGAAGCTCGGCCGGAGTGTCGCCTGATCTCCACGTCGATCCGGCGGTGAGCCAGGTGGCGCGGGCTCACAGCGAGGCGATGCGAGACCGCGGCTTCTTCTCTCACGCCGACCCCGAGGGCAACAAGCTGCGCGACCGCCTGCGGGTAGCCGGCGTGACCTTCCGCTCGGCGGGCGAGAACCTCGCGCAGGTGGGCGGGGCGTCCGATCCGGCCGGCATGGCCCACCGCATGCTGATGGACAGCAACAGCCATCGCAAGAACATCCTGAGCGACAATTTCAGCGTGATGGGCATCGGCGTCGCCAAGCGCGGCTCCGAGTACTGGATCACCCAGATCTTCCTCGAGATGTAGGGCGGCCAACGAGACGGCTGCGCCGGCGGTCTACGGCGCGGCCGCTGAGCCGAGCCCCAGATCCTCGTAGAGCGCCGTCAGCACCGCCGAGAAGCGCCGCCGGTGCGCCTCTTCGCCCGGAATGCCGTTGACCGCGATCGCGACCACCAGGCGGTGCTCGGGATCGGCGAAGGCGCTCGATGAGCGGTAGCCGGCGTGGCCGAAGGTGCGCGGCGACGAGTGGCGCCCGTAGGCGTAGGGAACGTCGGGCTCGCCGTAGTGCTCGGAGTCGAGCACGAAGCCCAGGCCCCAATCGATCTTGGCGCGGAAGGTCTTGTCGACCAGGCCGACGCGGTGGCGTGCCACCAGGGCCGCCACCGTCTGCGGCCTCAGGATGCGGGCGTCGTCGAGGCGGCCGCCGCCGAGCAGGGCCTCGTAGAAGCGGCCCAGCTGGCGCATCGGGCCCCAGCCGCCGCCTGCCGGCGAGCAGCGGGTGACCCGCGAGCGCGCGTGCCACTCGAGCGGCTCGGGTGGGCTCTTCTCGGTATCGAGGAGGTGCGCGAGCCGCTCGGCGTAGGCGTCGTAGCGGGCGTCGGGCATGCCGATCCACGAGTCGTTCATACCCAGCGGCTCGAAGATCTCCTGCCGCACGTAGAGCTCGAAGGGCCGGCCGTCGAGCCGCCGGACGATCTCACCGAGGATGAACCAGCTCGACGCCTGGTGATAGCCGGCCGTGCGCCCCGGCTCCCAGCGCGGCTCGACCCGCGCGTCGCAGATGCGGGCGATGATCTCCTGCCAGGACCTCTGCGGCCAGCCGACGCGCAGGAGCCGGAAGCCGCCGGTATGGGTCAGCAGGTGGCGGATGGTGATCGCCTCCTTGCCGCGCACTCCGAACTCGGGGAGGTGGTCCGCCACCCGATCGTCCAGCTCCAACCGCCCGGCCTCCCAGAGCCGGGCGACGGCGACGGCGGTCACCGGCTTCGACGACGAGAGCCAGAGCATCAGGTGCTCGGGAGTCATCGGCCGCCCGGGGCTCGCCTCTCCGAACGCGAGGTCGGCGACCGGGCGGCGATCGAGCGAGGCGTAGATCTGGCCACCCGGGTGGAGGCCGTCGGCGCGTCCGCGCTCGAGCAGCTCGAGGGTGCGGGGCAGGGGACGCTCGGTCGGCGGCATCGGGGCGAGGGGAGGCTATCAGGACCCTATAATCGAACGGCGATGTTCCTTGCCGCCGCCGTGCAGATGACCTCGACGTCGGACAGCGCCGCCAACGTCGAAAGCGCGAGCGAGCTGGTGAAGCGGGCGGCCCGCCGCGGCGCACGCTTCGTAGCCACTCCCGAGAACACCAACTACCTCGGGCCGCATACCGAGAAGGTGCGGCTCGCCGAGCCGCTCGACGGCCCGACGTGCCGGCACTTCTCGGAGCTTGCCTCCCGCTGCGGCATCCATCTTCTCCTCGGCTCGTTCAACGAGCGCTCCGACGACCCCGAGCGCTGCTACAACACCTCGGTCCTGTTCGGGCCGGACGGCGCGCGGCTCGCGACCTATCGCAAGATCCACCTCTTCGACGTCGACGTCTCCGCGAGCGTGCGCTTCTCGGAGTCCGCGACCGTCAAGCCGGGTGACGAGGTGGTGGCGGTCGGAACGCCGCTCGGCACTCTCGGCCTGTCGATCTGCTACGACTTGCGCTTCCCCGAGCTCTACCTGGCGCTGGTCGCGGCCGGGGCCGAGCTGCTCACCGTGCCGTCGGCGTTCACCGCGACCACCGGCAAGGATCACTGGCACGCCCTGTTGCGGGCGCGGGCGATCGAGAGTCAGTGCTACGTCGTCGCCCCGGCCCAATCCGGGCGCCACGACGACGACGGTCTGCGCGAGAGCTACGGTCACGCCATGATCGTCGATCCGTGGGGCCAGATCGTGGCGATGGCCGCGGACGGCCCGGGGCTGGCGTTCGCCGAGATCGACCTCGAGCGGGTGCGCTGGTGCCGCAAGGCGATTCCGGTCGCCGAGCACCGGCGCCTGCCGCGGCCCGTCGGCTGAAG
>JAHEKO010000510.1 GCA_024638355.1 Acidobacteriota bacterium | reverse complement strand
CCGATCACCGACCTGGCGATTCGCCAGGGCGATCTCGTCGCGGCGACCCAGGGCCGAGGCTTCTGGGTGCTCGACGGCCTGGGCGTTCTCCGGCAGCTCGAAGGCGGCCTCGCCGACAAGCTACTCCACGCCTTTACCCCCGACCCGGTGGAGATGATCAGGGGCGGTCGGCGCGGGCGCGCGTTCGAGGGGCAGAACCCTCCGCGCGGCGTGGTGCTCGCCTACTACATCAGGAACGAGCACGAGGAGCCGCTGACGATCGAGATCAGCGACGCTGACGGCCGTGTCGTGCGACGCTACTCGAGCGAGGAGGGCGACTTCGAGCGCTGCATCCTGGGCAACATGGATCAGCGCCTGCCGTTCGAGGTCGAGTATCCATCGAAGGAGAAGGGCACGAACCGCTGGGTCTGGGACTTGCGGCGTGACGGGCTCGACTGCATCGAGGACATCCGCTTGTTCGAGGGCTTCTCCGGCGCCTACGTCGAGCCGGGCGCCTACCGATTCCGCGTCACGATCGGCGACGCCGAAGCCGCCGCCGAGCTCACGCTGATGCCCGATCGCCGCGTGGCTGCGAGCGACGAGGAGTTCGCCGAGGTCGAGCTGCGGGTCTCCGAGCTGACGGTGCTGATGAACGAGCTTCTCGACGGCCTCGGGGCGATTCGCAAGTCGCGGCGGCAGATCCAGGAGCTTCTGGCCGACTTTCCCGCCGCCGCGGAGCTCCAACGAGCGGGCAAGAGTGCCGTCGAGCGCCTGACGGCCTGGGAGCGCACGGTGCTCCAGGTCGATTTCGAAACCTACGAGGACGAAGACAATCTGCCGCCGAAGCTCGTCAAGCAGGTCCGCCACCTGCTCGACGTGATCGACGATGCCGGCCCTCCCGTCGCCGCCGGGGCCCTGGAGCGCCTCGGCGATCTGAACGCGGAGTGGGCTCGGCTACGCGCCGAGCTGGACGAGATCGTTTCGTCCGACATCACGGCGGTCAACGGCTGGGCTCGAGACAACTCCGTCTCTCACGTCTCGCCGCCCGATTGACCGCGGGGGGTCACTCGGCCGCCCGCCGCAGCAGACGGCGCGCGCTGTCGAGCTCGTCCTGATTGACGGTGTGGGGCATGCCGGGATACCGGCGCAGCGTCACGTCGGCGCCCATCTCCGTCAGCACCTCGCTCGTCTCGGCGACCCTCTCCCACGGCACGTGCTCCTCCGAATCGCGCCGGCGGCTACTCGTCTTCGGTGCGGATCGGGAAGAGCTCGCTCTGGACCTTCGCGTGGGCGCCGGTAGGGATCCGGTAGCGGCCGGTCCAGCAGGCGGTGCAGTAGGAGTCGGCCTCGCCGTCGAGGGCCTCCAGCATCCCCTCGAGCGACAGGTAGGCCAGGCTGTCGGCGTCGATCAGATCGCGGATCTCGTCCAGCTCGTGGCTCGCGGCGATGAGCTCCTCGCGGGTCGGCATGTCGATGCCGTAGTGACAGGGCCACGCGGTCGGCGGACAGGCGATGCGCACGTGCACCTCGACCGCCCCCGCCTCGCGCACCATCTTGACGATCTTGGGCGACGTGGTGCCGCGCACGATCGAGTCGTCGATCAGCACGACCCGTTTGCCTTCGATCAGCTCGCGCACCGGGTTGAGCTTGACCTTGACCCCGAAATGGCGGATCGACTGCTTGGGCTCGATGAAGGTGCGGCCGACGTAGTGATTGCGGATCAGGGCGAACTCGAGCGGCAGGCCGGATTCGCGGGCGTAGCCGAGGGCCGCGTACAGGCCGCTGTCGGGTACCGGCACGACGACGTCGGCCGGCACCGGCGTCTCGCGCGCCAGCCGCGCACCCATGTCCAGGCGGCTGCCCGACACCGAAGCGCCGAACACCCGGCTGTCGGGCCGCGCGAAGTAGACCTGCTCGAAGGCGCACCGGCTCGGCTCGGGCATCGCCGCCAGGCGGTAGCTCTTGACCTCGCCGTTCGCGGCCGCCACGACCTCGCCCAGCTCCAGCTCACGCTTGAGCTCGACGTCGAGCAGGTCGAAAGCACAGCTTTCCGAGGCGAAGCAGGGCCGCCCCTGGTATTCGCCCATGACCAGCGGCCGGAAGCCGTTGGGGTCGCGGACCGCGATGACGCAGCTGGCGGTGAGCATCAGCAACGAATACGAGCCGCGGACGCGGCAGAGCGCCTCCATCAGGGACTCGACCACGTCGGCCCGCGGGTTGCGGGCCATCAGGTGCAGGATCACCTCGGTGTCGCTCGTGGTCTGGAAGATCGAGCCGCTCTTCTCCAGCTCGTCGCGCAGCTCGCGGGCGTTGACCAGGTTGCCGTTGTGCACCAGGCCCAGCGGCCCCATCGAGGTCATCACCACCAGCGGCTGGGCGTTCGAGCGAACGCTCGAGCCGGCGGTCGAATAGCGCGTGTGGCCGATGGCGCTCGAGCCGGGCAGACGGCCAAGCCGGCGAGCATCGAAGATGTCGGCGACCTGGCCCATGCCGCGCTCGGCGTGCAGCAGCCGGCCGTCCCAGGAGACGATGCCGGCGCTCTCCTGGCCCCGATGCTGGAGGGCGTAGAGCCCGAGATACGTGAGATTCGCGGCGTCTTCGTGGCCGTCGATTCCGAAGATGCCGCACATGACCGGAGAGCTAGGAAGGTATCACAGCGACACGTGACGAAACAGGCCGCGGGTGCGATAGGTTAGCCCTTGTTTCGCGCTTCCTGGTCTATCGCCTGTCCCCGAGATTGCCGCCGTGATTCACCGCATCGAGATCGGCATCCGTCCGGGCCAGCGGGACGCGCGCGGCGAGCACGTCGCCGCGCAGATCCGCGACTATCTCCACATCCCCGTCACCGGCGTGCGCACTCGCAGCGTCTACCACGTCGACGCCGACCTGAGCCCGGCCGAGGCCGGGCGGATCGTCGCTGAGCTCGTCGACCCGGTGCTGCAGCACGGCGCGGTAGGGCGGCTGGAGGACGGGCCGTTCGACATGGCGGTCACCGTCGCCTACAAGCCGGGCGTCGCCGACCCGGTG
>JAHEKO010000509.1 GCA_024638355.1 Acidobacteriota bacterium | reverse complement strand
GGAGCCGGCTTCGATGTCTGAGGTCTTCGAGAAGCTGAGCGGACTCGACCGGTTGGTGCACGAGCCGGCGCGCCTGGCCGTGCTGACCGCGCTGTCGGTCTGCAGAAAGGCGGACTTCATGTATCTGTTGAAGCTGACCGGCCTGAGCCGGGGCAACCTCTCGACCCATCTGACCAAGCTCGAGGCCGCCCGACTGATTCGCATCGAGAAGAAGTTCGTCGGCCGCAAGCCGAACACGATGCTGGCCCTGACGCGCAAGGGCCGCAAGGCGATCGAGAGCCACTGGCGCGCGCTCGACGAGCTCCGCGCCGGCTCGCAGGAGTGGGATCCCTCCGCAGAAGAACCGACCTGACCACAAGGAGAAGAGAACGATGAACTACATGAATCAAGGCGGGCCGCTGATCTGGCTGGTGCTGGTACTGGGCATCCTCGGGCTCGTGGCCGCCGTCCGCTACGTCCTACAGCAGAATCGACGCGACCAGTCGCTCGCGGTAGGCGCTTCGATCGCCTCGGCGACGGTCGCGGCTCTCGCCACCGTGACCGGTTTTCAGCTCTCGGTGGGCGGGCTCGAGCAGGTGGCCGCGGACGATCGCTGGATCTACCTCTGGGGCCTCAAGGAGTCGCTCAACAACGTCGTCTTGGCGCTGGTCTTCGGTGTTCTGGTCGCGCTGCTGCTGACCGTGGGCTCCTACCGGCGGACTTCGCCGGGCGAGGCGAGATAGCTGGCTATCGCTCCGGGTTCAGGATGGTGAACGAGCTCGTGTCGTCGTCCATCTTCTCGCCGACAGAGCTGCCGCACGCGGTGCACACGTAGTCGTACTTGTTGCCCTGCGGCAGCACGAGCAGCAGGTGCTTGCGCACCGGCTGGGCTCGGCGGCACTTCGCGCAGAAGAGCTCCGAAGCCTCGAATTCGTCATAGTGCGATTGCCTAGCCATCGGGCTTCACCTCTTTGACCAGTCTCTGCTTGAGCTCCCAGATCTCGCGGGTGAGCGATACGTGGTAGACGTGCGGATTCACCAGCCGCCTGACGCCGGGGTCGAGCCGGGCCAGGTCGCGGCGACAGCGCTCGCGCATCTCCTCGATGGGGACGGGCTCGAGCAGGCGCTTGCCGTCGCGGAGCGTCGGGCGGAGAAGCGGCTCGACCGATGAGATCTGCTCGCGGGTCAAGATGCGGCTGGCGTCTTCCCGCACCGGGTGATGTAGCTCCAGGGCCGCGGCCGTCTCCACGTCTTCCGTGGCCCCCGCCAGAACGTCGACCGTGGCGGTCTCGCGCCGGTCGTAGATCCGCCAGACGCGCTTGTCTCCCGGGTTGAGCGTCTTGGCCGGGCTCTCGGAGACCTTGAGCAAGGGCTGCCAGCCGCCGTCGCTCTCGACCGCCGCCGACTTGTAGACACCGTCCAGGTTGTCGGATCCGGAAGTGATGAGACGGGTTCCGACGCCGTAGACCAGGCGCTGAATCAGATGATCGGGATCCACCCCGTAGCGCGGCGCCTCCTCTTCGATCTGGGTGAGAATCTGCCAGATAGCGAGCTCGTCGAGGCTGCTCGACAGCGTGATCGCCGCATCGGGAAAGCCGGCGGCGTTGAGCATCGCCGCGGCGCGGATGGCGAGGTAGGCGAGGTCGCCCGAATCGAGCCGGATGCCGACCGGCCGGTGTCCCTTGCGCTGGAGCTCCTCGAAGACGCGGATGGCGTTGGGCACACCGCTCTCCAGGGTGTCGACCGTGTCGACCAGCAGCAGGCAGTCGTCGGGATAGGCCTCGGCGAACGCGCGGAAGGCCCCCAGCTCGCCCTCGCCCAGGGCGATGAAGAGCTGCACCAGGCTGTGCGCGTGGGTGCCCTTGGACTCGAAGCCGAGCAGGTGCGAGATACCGACGCTCGACGAGAAGTCGGCGCCGCCGATCAAGGCCGCGCGGGTGCCGGCGCTGGCGCCGCGCTCCGGCGCCCGCCGCAAGCCGAACTCGAGCAGCGGGCGATCGCGGCCGGCGGCCCGTATGCGCGCCGCCTTGGTGGCGATCAGGGTCTGGTAGTTGAGGTAGTTGAGGAGCGGCGACTCGAGGATCTGGGCCATCGCCATGGGACCGCGCGCGACGACGATCGGTACGTTGGCGTGCACCACGCGGCCTTCCAGCACCGCGTCGATCGATACCACGGAGAAGGTCCCCTCCTCACGCAGCCAGCCGAGGAAGTCCTCGTCGAAGAGCCGCTCGCCCGTGCTCGTGGTGCGCGCGCGCAGGAGCTCCATCTCGGCGTCGCCGGCGCGCGCCTCCTCCATCCAGTCGAGCAGCCATTCGAGTCCGGCGAAGACGCAGAAGCCGGCCTGGTGGTCGCCGTAGTTCGGGTAGCGGCGGAAGAAGTAGTCGAACTGCACGGGGCGCTCGTGCAGCCCGTGGCGGTAGAGGAGCTGAGCCGAGGTCAGGTGGTAGTGGTCGGTGAAGAGCAGGCCCTCGGCCAGCTTGCGATCGGCCGGTTTCATTCGGAGAAAGACGATAACCCAGGTAGGCTATCGAAGTGCCTGTCTACGACGCCCGAACCGCGCTGATCGTGGTCGACGTCCAGAACGACTTCGCCGATCCCGAAGGCAGCCTCTATGTCTCGGGCGGCGAGAAGATCCTCGAGTCCGTCAACCGCGAGATCGCCGCCGCGCGCGACGCGGGAGCGTTCGTCGTCTATACGCAGGACTGGCATCCGGAGTCGACGCCCCACTTCGCCAAGGACGGTGGCGTCTGGCCGGTTCACTGCGTGGGCGGCAGCTGGGGCGCGGAGCTCCACCCCGGTCTCGAGGTCTCCGGCCCGTCGGTCAAGAAGGGCGCCGCCGGCGAGGACGGCTACTCCGGCTTTTCGACTCGCGACCCGCAGAGCGGCGAGGAGAAGAGCACCGCCCTCGGAACGATGCTACTCGAGCGGGGCGTGCGCCGGGTCGTGGTCGTCGGCCTCGCCCTCGATTACTGCGTGAAGGCTACCGCTCTCGACGCCGTCGCCGAGGGCCTCGAGGCGGAGGTCCCGGTGGC
>JAHEKO010000070.1 GCA_024638355.1 Acidobacteriota bacterium | reverse complement strand
GGCGAGATGGCGAAGGACTCGGTGGCGATCTGCGGGTCGAAGCCGGCCAGCACGCGGCGGCTCGGCGCCGTGTCCTCACCCGGCGCGAAGTCCTGGGCGAAGACGCCGCTCGCTCCGCGCTCGTCCTGGCCGATGAAGGCGATGGTCCGGCCGTCGGGCATCCAGCGGGCCCGGCCGAGGGCGGCCGCGCTAGCGCGATAGCGCTCGACCCGGATCTCGAACGGCACGACGTCGCCGGTCTCGATCTCGACCACCCGGAGGGCGGTGAGCGTTGGGCTGAGGCTCACGCTGTAGAGGGCGAAGCGGCCGTCGGGCGAGGCTTCGGGCAGGTTCAGATTGCCCGCCAGAAGCAGAGTGGCGTTGGTGCCGTCGGGCCGAATCTTCCAGATGCCGGGCTCGCTGGGGTTGGTGGAGGCGTAGACGACCCAGCCGCCGTCCGGCGTGGCGGTCGGGTTCTCGGCGTCGACGCCGTCGTCTGTCAGCTGGCGGGCGTTGCTGCCGTCGAAGTCGGTTACCCAGCACTCGAAGTGTCCGGTTCGATTGGTGCTGAAGAGGATCCGGTTGGCATCGCCGAGGAAGGCCGGATCCCAGTCGTCGCCAGGATCGTTGGTGAGCCTGCGGAGCTCCCGGGTGTGGGCCGATACGGCCCACAGGTCGAGATTGCCGCTGCGGTTGGACGAGAAGACGATCCACTCGCCGTCGGGGGAGAAGACGGGCTGCCGGTCGGTGCCGCTGCCGCGGCTGAGCCAGCGTTGTTCGCCCACGTCAGCGCCGGCGATCGCGACCGCGAGCAGATTCTCGCGCGGCGAACGGCTATCGAAGACGAGGCGGGCGTCCCCCATCAGGTCGAGCACGCTACTGCTGCTCGGCGTCCACAGGCTCTCGAGCAGCTCACCGCTCGGCACGCGCTGGCGGATGATGCGCGCCGCGCTGCCCGCCGCCTGGACGACCGATTCCGCCTGGACGTAGACGAGCTCGCGCGCGTCGGACCAGGCGACCGACGAGATCGTACGCAAAGGCCCCGGCGCGGTGATCACTCGTGGCTCGGAGCCGTCGAGCTGGGCGAGAAAGATCGAGGGATCGACGATCGGCTGCTGTCCGGTGCCGACGGAGGTGGCGGCGATGCGCGAGCCGTCCGGTGACCAGCGGGGGTGGGCCAGTGCCCGGGCCTCGAACAGCGCGATGACCTCGGCCTGAGAGCCGTCGGCGTAGGCGACACCGAGGGCCGAGTCGATGCGCTCGCCCGCCATCGACCAGCGGATGAACGCGATCCTTCGACCGTCGGGCGACCAGTCGCCGAAGGCAACGTTCTCGATCAGCTTGCGGGGCGTACCCCCGAGAAGTGGAGTCCGATGGAGGCTCGAGCTGCCGCCCTCCGCCCGGATAAAGAGCACGTGGGACGCGTCGGGGGAGAATCGGGGAAAGTCGTCGGGGCCGGCCGTCAGCGGGGCTTCGCCGCCACCCGAGACCTGCTTGAGCCAGATGCGCGATCGGTCGTCGCGGTCGGAGGCGAAGGCGATCAAGCGGCCGTCGGGCGAAGCGGTGGGAGATCGGTCGCGGCCAGAATAGGTGAGAGCCGAGAACCTCAGCTGCCGGGTCTCCGACACTCCGGTCGAAGCTCGCTCGAGCATCGCTCCGAGGACGAAGGCGATCGCCGCGAGGGCGGCCGCGGCGATCGGCCAGAGCCAGCGTCGCGACCTCGGCCCCGGGCCGGTGGGGAGGGGCGCCCGGTGATCGCCGGACGCCATCACCAGCGCCTCGAGGTCGAAGGCCAGATCGCGGGCAGATTGAAACCTCGCTTTCGGGTCTTTCTCCAGGCAGTGCCGCAGGACGCGGTCGATGTCGGGTGAGACCACGTCGGTAGCGAGCTCGGCCGGCTCGCGGGTGAGGACCGCGCTCATCGTCTCGAACGAGGAGGCGGCGCGGAACGCGCGCCGGCCGGAGAGCATCTCGTAGAGAAGCGCTCCGAACGAGAAGATGTCGGAGCGCTGGTCGATCGCACCCCCGCGCACCTGCTCGGGCGACATGTAGGCGACGGTGCCCAGCACCCGGCCCGCCTCGGTCACGCTCTCGGTCTCGCCGTCGGGTTGCGCCGGCGGCTCTTCGACCAGCTTCGCCAGGCCGAAGTCGAGGATCTTGACCCGCCCCTCGCGGGTGAGGAACACGTTCTTCGGCTTGAGGTCGCGGTGGACGACCCCCTTGTCGTGGGCGGCGGCGAGCCCGCGCGCGATCTGGAGCGCGATGTCGAGCGCCTTGCGCCGTGGCAGCTTGCCTCTCTCCAGCCGCTCGCGGAGGGTCTGTCCCTCCAGCAGCTCCATGACCGCGAAGCAGATGCCATCGCTGACTCCGAAGTCGTGGATTCCGAGGATGTTGGGGTGGTCGAGCGCGGCGACCGCGCGCGCCTCGCGCTCGAACCGGGCCAGGCGCTCCTCGCGGTCGATGACCTCGGGCGAGAGGACCTTGACCGCCACCCGCCGGTGGAGCTCGGTGTCCTCGGCCAGGTAGACGACGCCCATCCCGCCCCGGTCGATCTCCTCCAGGATCTCGTAATGGGAGAGCGTCCTTCCGATCATGGCGACACGGTTCGGCGGCACTTCCTACCTTGGCTCCGGCTCCGGAGAGCCTAGCAGCCGGGGCAAGCGCTCGACTCCGGAGTCCCGATACGCCCCGCCCGATGGGGCGAGTCGGGACCATGCCTCGGCACGTTGAGTTCCTCGGCGAGGATTCCTAGCCTTGAGCATTCCCCGACCTCACGATGAGCGGCAGATCCCAGACAACCCCCGGTCGCTCCCACCCGAACCGGGAATATGGAGAGGCGCGGAGGATTGAGGAGGCGACGATGAAGAGCAGCGTGAATCGAGAGTTCTCGAGCACTTCGCTGGCACTGATCTCTCTGCTGGCGGCGGCAACGCTCTGGCTGCCGGCGGAGGCCGGCGCCGACCACACTTCCGATCCGGCCAGCGTCACCGTCGCCGGCGATCTCCAGGACGAGCTCGGTTGCCCCGGCGACTGGCAGCCGGACTGCGCGGCGACCCATCTCGGCTTCGACGCCGAGGACGACGTCTGGCAAGGTGTGTTCCCGGTCCCGGCGGGAAGCTGGCAGTACAAGGGCGCCCTCAACGACAGCTGGGACGAGAACTACGGTCTGGGCGGCGAGCCGAACGGGGCGAACATCCCGCTCGCCCTGGCCGATGCGACCGACGTCAAGTTCTACTACGACCACAAGACGCACTGGATCACCGACAACGTCAACTCGGTGATCGTCACGGCTCCGGGCAGCTTCCAGGAGGAGCTGGGCTGCTCCGGCGACTGGCAGCCCTGGTGCCTGCGCTCCTGGCTGCAAGATCCGGACGGCGACGGCGTCTTCACCTTCAGGACGCGCCAGCTGCCGGCCGGCGACTACGAGGTCAAGGCGGCGATCGGCGAGAGCTGGGACGAGAACTACGGCGACGGAGGCGTGCCGGGCGGCGCGAACATCCCGTTCACCGTGCCGGCGGACTGCTTCGAGATGCTCTTCGCGTTCGACTACGCGACCAAGATCCTGACGGTCGGGCCGGCGCCGCCCGCGCCCCAGCCGGCCTCGGTCACCATCCCCGGCAGCTTCCAGGACGAGCTCGGCTGCCCGGGCGACTGGCAGCCCGACTGCGCCGCGACCCACCTGGCCTACGACGCCGAAGACACGGTCTGGCAGGGGACCTTCAACATCCCCGCCGGCAGCTGGGAGTACAAGGCGGCCCTCAACGACAGCTGGGACGAGAACTACGGCGAGAACGCCACCCCCAATGGGCCCAACATCGCGCTCGGCCTCGCTGATGCCACGGACGTCAAGTTCTACTACGAGCACGGCACCCACTGGGTGACCTCCGACCAGAACTCGGTGATCGCCACGGTGCCGGGGAGCTTCCAGAGCGAGCTCGGCTGCTCGGGGGACTGGCAGCCCTGGTGCCTGCGCTCGTGGCTGCAGGATCCCGATGGCGACGGCTTCCATCAATTCTCTGCGTGGCTGCCGGCGGGCAGCTACGAGGCCAAGGTGGCGATCGACGAAAGTTGGGACGAGAACTACGGTGACGGCGGCGTGCCGGGCGGGGCGAACATCCCGTTCACCGTGCCCGCCTCGTGCACCGAGATCTTCTTCGGCTACGACCCGGTCACGCACATCCTGACCATCGGCGCCGAGGGCGGCCCCCAGGGCAACCTGAGCCAGGCCAAGGCACACTGGGTGAGCGAGGACACCATCGCCTGGAACTCCGGCTCGGCCGGCGATTCCTTCGCGCTGCACTACGACCCGGACGGCAATCTGTCGCTCGACGACACCGGCGTCGTCGGCGGCGACGAAATCCCGCTGACCTGGGATGCGGCCGGCCTCGACGCCGCCATCGTGGCGAAGTTCCCGCACCTCGCGGGCTACGCCGCGCTCGAGCTCGATGCCGGCGACCTCGGCCTGGTGCCGATGATCCTCGAGGGGCAGATCGCGGTCTCGGCCGCGGCTCCGGACGGCACGCCGATCGACGCGACGAGCGCTCAGATCCCCGGCGTGCTGGACGATCTCTACACCTACGACGGCCCTCTCGGCCCGGTCTTCGAGGGCGATGTGCCGACCCTGAGCGTCTGGGCGCCCACCGCACGCTCGGTCTCGCTGCTGCTCTTCGACGACTCCGATCCGGCGACGACCCCGGCGTCGATCCCGATGATCGAGGACGCCGCCACCGGCGTCTGGAGCGTGACCGGCTCGCCGGCCTGGAACCGCTCGTTCTACCTCTACGAGGTCGAGGTCTACGCGCCGAGCACCGGACAGGTGGAGACCAACCGGGTCACCGATCCGTACTCGCTGAGCCTGTCGGTCGACAGCCGGCGCAGCCAGATCGTCGACCTCGACGACTGGGACTCGAAGCCCTTCCGTTGGCATCGACTGCGCAAGCCGCGGCTCGACGCTCCCGAGGACATCGCGATCTACGAGCTGCACGTGCGGGACTTCAGCATCGCGGACTCGCGGGTGCCGGAGTCGCTACGCGGCACCTACCAGGCCTTCACCCTGCCCTGGGCGAGAGGAGCCCGGCACCTGCGCTGGCTGGCTCGCGCGGGCATGACCCACGTGCACCTGCTGCCGAGCTTCGACTTCACCACGGTGCCCGAGGATCGTGCCGATCAGATCGTCGTCGACCAGGACCAGCTGGCCATGTATCCGCCCGATTCCGAGGAGCAGCAGGCCGCGATCGCGGCGGTCAAGGACCAGGACGGCTTCAACTGGGGCTACGACCCGTGGCACTACACGGTGCCCGAGGGCTCCTACTCGGCGCAGCCCGACGGCGTAGCTCGCGTTCGCCACTTCCGCGGCATGGTGGCGGCGCTCAACCGGCTCGGGCTGCGAGTGGTGATGGACGTGGTCTACAACCACACCAACGCGGCCGGTCAGAACCAGAAGGCGGTGCTCGACCGCATCGTGCCCGGCTACTACCACCGGCTGAGCCTGACCGGCGACGTCGAGACCAGCTCGTGCTGCCCGAACACGGCCAGCGAGCACGCCATGATGGAGAAGCTGATGATCGATTCCGTCCTCACCTGGGCGGTCGACTACAAGGTGGACGGCTTCCGCTTCGACCTGATGGGCCATCACTCGAAGGCCAACATGCTCGCCCTGCGCGCGGCGCTCGATGCGCTGACGGTGGGCGAGGACGGCGTCGACGGCTCGAAGATCTACCTCTACGGCGAGGGCTGGAACTTCGGCGAGGTGGCGAACAACGCCCGCTTCGAACAGGCCACCCAGCGCAACATGGCCGGCACCGGCATCGGCACGTTCAGCGACCGCCTGCGCGACGGCGTTCGGGGCGGCAACCCGTTCAGTGACGTGCGCGAGCAGGGCTTCATCAACGGCCTCTGCTACGACCCGAGCGGCTATCCGCAGGGCGACGAGTGTGGCGAGCTCCTGCACATCTCGGACTGGATCCGCGTCGGTCTGGCGGCCGACATCGCCGACTTCACCTTCGTCGATGCCCAGGGCAACCTGGTGCGCGCCGACGAGGTCGACTACTTCGGCCAGCAGGCCGGCTACACCGCCGATCCGCAGGAGAACATCAAGTACATCGCGGCGCACGACAACGAGACGCTGTTCGACACCACGCAGCTCAAGGCGCCGCAGTTCCGCTCGATGGACGACCGGGTGCGCGTCCAGAACCTGGGCAACAGCATCGTCGCCCTCGGCCAGGGCATCCCCTTCTTCCACGCCGGCCAGGGGATTCTGCGCTCGAAGTCGATGGATCGCGACAGCTTCAACTCCGGCGACTGGTTCAACCAGCTCGACTTCTCGCTGCGCACCTCGAACTGGGGCCACGGCCTGCCGGTTGCGGAGAAGAATCAGTCGGTCTGGCCGATCATGCAGCCGCTGCTCGCAGATCCGGCGCTCGCGCCCGAGCGCCACGACAGGCAGGCGACGCTCGGCCATCTGCGGGAGGTGCTCAGGATCCGCAAGAGCTCGAAGCTCTTCCGCCTGCGTACCGGCGACGAGGTCAAGGAGCGGGTGCGGTTCCACAACACCGGGCCGAGCCAGATTCCCGGCCTGATCGTCGCCAGCGTGTCGAATCTCGACGGCGGCATCGACGACGAGTTCGCGATGGCGGTGACCCTCTTCAACGCCGGCCTCGACGAGATCGAGATCTCGATCGCCGAGACCGCCGGTCTGGACCTGGAGCTGCACGAGGTCTTCCGGCATTCGTCCGATCCGGTGGTGCGCGGCTCCTCGTTCGACGAGGCGACGGGTACCTTCACCGTGCCGGCGCGGACGGCCGCGGTCTTCGTCGCCGAGCTGGACGACGACGACAACGACGACGACAGCGACAGCGATAGCGACTAGTCCGGACCAACTCGCCTGAGATAGCGGCCCGAGCCTGGCGCTCGGGCCGCCGCGATTCGGTGGCCGGTAATCCGCGCGCGATAACCGTCTAACAGGCAAAGCGTGTCGGACGGGCCGCGGGGCTCGCTCCATGCGCCCGGGAGGAACGGACCATGCCGCTGAAGCCCCCATCGCCCCCAGTCCTGTTGATCGTCGCGGCCGCCGCCGCGCTCGCGTGTCCGGGCCCGGCGCCCGAGGTAGCCGACCGCGCGAAGAGCGAGCTCGAGGCCAGGATCGCGGAGCTGGAGCGGCCGGTCGATCCGATCGAGGTGGCCGAGTTCGAGACGCCGCCGCCGCCGCCCGAGGCTCGGCGACCCCTGAAGGTGCCGGCGCTCGCGACCCGCGAGATGAGCCTCGAACCGCTCGACGCGAGCGCGGACGGGCAGCGGTTGAGAATCTACGTGTTCGACGTCGGCCAGGCCGACTCGATGCTGGTGGTGGGGCCGGCTCCCGAGAGTCGGACCCTCCTGTTCGACCTGGGGGAGGTCAGGGGCACGGCCCGCGAGAACTACCTGCACGTGGCGCAGCGGATCCTCGATATCACCGGCGCGCCGCACCTCGACTACCTCGTGGTGAGCCACTATCACGACGATCACACCGGCGACGCCGACGACGGCATCGCGGGGCTGATCGAGTGGGTGGAGCCCCGGTTCACCGTCGGCACCTTCATCGATCTGGGCGAGTCGAGCGGCACCTATACCGCCGACCGGCGCTTCACCTACGAGCGGTTGCGGGACAACCTCGAAGGCTGGGTCGATTCCGCCACCGGCCCGGTGCTGAAGCGCGAGCCGCCGAGCTTCGCTCCGGGCCAGATCGATCTCGGAACCGGGGTGGCGGTGGAGGTCGTGGTCGCCGGCGGCCGGGTCCACGGCGACGACGACGGCGCGATGGCGGCAGTGGAAGCGCGCTACCCGGGCCGCTACGAGCGCGCGCCGGCCAACGAGAACGACCTGAGCATCGGTCTGGAGATCGGTTTCGGCGAGTTCGAGATGTTCTCGGCGGGCGACCTCAACGGCTACAGCCGCGCCGACTGGCCCGACTCCGCGCCGCTCTTCACGCCCCGCCAGTTCCGGCGCGACGACGGCAGCGTCAAGCGCGAGACCTACACCAACGTCGAGAGTCACCTCGTGCGCTACTGGGAGGCGAACGACCGCGAGAGCGACGTCGAGATCTACCGCGCCAATCATCACGGCTCGCGCTATTCGTCGTCGCCCGAGCTGCTCGACGCTCTCGACCCGGAGTTCGTGATCTTCTCGACCGGAGGGGGTCACGGCCATCCCGAGCGCGACGTCATCGAGCGCGGCGCCGAGACCGCGAACCTGCTCGCCACGACGCGAATCGCCGCGAAGAGCTGGGAGACCTGGCAGGGGTTGGACGGCCGCTTGCTCGGCGAGATCGACATCGTCGTCGACCGGTCCGGCAGCTACACGATCACCGGCGACGAGCGTCCGGACGGGGAGGTGCCGACCTTCCCGGGCGCGTCGTTCACCGACGAGGAGGAGGCCGAAGGGGCCGACGCCGCCTCGGCTCCCGTAGGCTAGAGTCGCGGCGACCCATGAATCGACGGAAGCTGGACGGCGCGACGCTGCCGGATGTCCTGGTCGTTGCCGACTGGGCGCGGCTCCTGCCGGCGCCGACGGGCGAGGCTCCGGGCGGTGTCGACCGGGAAGAATTGCTTACGGCGCTGGGAGACCGGCTGCGCGCCCGCCGGAGTCGGGCTTCGGGCCTCGAGGAGGCGGCGATCGAGCCGCTCGTCGAGATCCGCGAGCAGGCTGAAGACCAGGTAGACGAGGCCCGCACGGTGGTGATGGTCTGGTCGAGAGAGACGGCCGCGGTCGCCCGAAAGAATCTCGAGACGGCGCTCGAGCCGGTCTTGGAGGAGATGGCAACGACCGACGCGACGCGGGTGCGCGACCTGGTGAGTCGGGCCTTCAGCTTCCCGCGGCCGAGCGACGAGGTCGTGCGGGCGCGAAACGGCGATGCGGCGCCGATCCTCGAGCTGGTGCGGGACCCCTACGTCGCTCCGCTCCTCGCCTCCGAGACGTTCCGAGCCCGCCTCGCCCCGCTGACGGTGGCGGCATTGATCGCCGCGCGGCGCGAGCGTCTGGTGTGGCTGAAAGTGGAGAACGAGGCGGTCTACGACTCGGGGACCGCCTCGAGCCTGGCCTCGAAGATTCTCTCCTCCGTGCGCTCGCGCCCGACCTGGAAGGCGCGGCAGCTCGACGAGGCGGTCGCAGCGATCGCCGCCATCCTCGAGCGTCCGATGACCTTCGAAGAGGTGCTGCGCGAGGAGCTTCTGCTGCTGGCCAAGAGCGGCAAGTCGGCCCATCGCTCGCGCCGCGAGAACGTCTTCGCCCGCGCCCATGAGAGCCAGCTCGTCGGGCTGGCGTTCTCCGGCGGCGGCATCCGCAGCGCCACGTTCAACCTGGGCGTGCTTCAGGCGCTCGCCAAGTTCGGCCTGTTGCGCTCGTTTCACTACCTGTCGACGGTTTCGGGCGGCGGCTACATCGGTAGCTGGTTCTCGGCCTGGATGCACAACAAGTCGCGCGAGGAGGTCGAGCGGGGGCTGAGAAGCGAGCTCCCGATCCACTTGAAAGACGAGGAGGCGCCCCTCGAACGGGAGTGGTCGCCGATCACCTGGCTCCGGCGCTTCAGCAACTACCTCACGCCCCGGACCGGGATCTTCAGCCTCGACACCTGGACGGCGATCGTCACCTACTTGCGGAATCTCGTGCTCAATCTGGCGATCGTGGCGCTCGCGCTGGTGGCGGTTCTGCTGGTGCCGAAGCTCTTCGCCCAGCTCTACTTCTGGATCGGCCACCCGCTCGAAGCTCCCCACCGGGTGGCGTCGTGGCTGCCTTGGATTGCCGCGGCCTCCGCCCTGGTCTCCCTGCGCTTCACGATCGCCGAGCTCGGCAGGAACTCCGAGGGCAGCCGGAGCTCGGGCAAGGGCGCGGGAGCCCAAGGGGCGTCGCCCAGGAAAGTGATGCTCGTGGTGGTGCTGCCGTTGTTCGTGGCGGCGATCGCCATGGCGCTCTGGCTGCCGAGCCTGGGCCCGTCCTTCGGAGCCTTGCCCCGGCTCGGCTGGACCGCCGGCCCCTATACCCTGTGGATGCTCCTCGGCGGCCTCGCGCACCTGGGGCTTTGGTCGATCGGCGTGGCCATCGGCGTCAAGTGGTGGGCCGGCGAGCGCCGAGGCAACTGGAAGCGGGTGCTGGGCTGGTCGTTCGTCGCCGGAGCGGCGGGCGGCGCCGCTCTCTGCTGGTTGTCGCTTCGCTTTCACGCCCGATGGATCGACGTGCCCTTCTTCGGTCCGCCGGGCTTCGTCGCCCCTTTTGTCGATTCGGTCGGCTGGATGGAGGTGCTGGTCTGGGGAGCTCCGGCGGTGATGCTGGCCTTTCTGCTGACTGCCGTGCTGCACATCGGGCTGGTGGGACGCGCGCGCACCGAATCCTACCGGCAGTGGTGGAGCCGTCTGGGCGCCTGGCAGCTGATCCTCGGCGTCGTCTGGGCGGGCCTCTTTTCGCTGGTCTTCTACGGTCCACCCTTCCTCGAGGACGTGAGCGCCAGGGTCCGCGGCTCGCTCAGCCTGACCTGGCTCGGCGCTACGGCCGCCGGCCTGCTGGCCGGCCGCAGCCCGGTGACGGGAGATCGGGGCAACCGAAGGCTGATCGAGGCTACGGCCCTGGTGGCGCCCTACGTCTTCATGATCGGACTCATTACCGCTCTGGCCCTGGCTGTCGACCGGCTCTCGTCGGCGATCATCTCGCGGCTCGACGGCAGCCACGAGAGCGCTCGCAGCCTGACCGAGATCGCCGATCACCCGGAGATCTTCCTGGGCATGGCGGCGCTGTCGATCGCGCTGGCGGCGGTCCTGTCGTGGCGGGTCGACGTCAACGAGTTCTCGATGCACAACTTCTACCGCAATCGCCTGATCCGCGCCTATCTCGGAGCCTCGCGCGAGCGGCGCCCGATCCGCTTCACCGGCTTCGATCGCGAGGACGACGTGCAGCTCTACCGGATCGCGAAGGGCAAGGCCGACGCGAGCGGCGAGGGCGCGGACCGAACGCGCGAGCTCCAGACGCCGATCCAGATCCTCAACACCACCTTGAGCGTGACGACGGGCGAGGAGCTGGCCTGGCAAGAGCGCAAGGCGAGCTCGTTCTTCTTTACGCCCTTCCATTTCGGCTTCGATCCCGGGCGGCTCGGCGCCGATCTGGCGGAGACCGGATACCGGCGGACTCCCGACGACGATCGCTTCACGCTGGGCACCACCCTGGCCATTTCGGGGGCGGCGGTGAATCCCAACATGGGCTACCACAGCTCGACGGCACTCGCCTTCCTGATGACGGTGTTCAACTCGCGGCTGGGCTGGTGGTTGAGAAACCCGAAGCGCGACAACTGGGCCAAGCCGGGTCCGCGGCTCGGGTTGATGCCTCTCCTAAACGAGCTTCGCGGCGTCGCCGGCGCGCGCTCGGCGTACGTGAATCTGGCCGACGGCGGCTTCTTCGACAATATGGGCATCTACGAGCTGGTGCGGCGCCGCTGCCGGTTCATCCTCGCCTGCGATGCCGAGGCCGACGCCGGCTACGAGTTCAACGGCCTGGGGAACGCCATCCGGCGCTGCCGCAGCGACTTTGGCGTCGACATCCGGATTCAGCTCGATCCGATCCGCAAGAATCCCGACACCGGCTTCAGCCGCTGGCACTGCGCCGTGGGCACGATCTGCTACGGCGAGGCCGACGAGAAGGCGCCGGACGGCGTTCTGGTCTACCTGAAGGCGTCGCTGACCGGGGACGAGCCGGAGGATCTGCTCAACTACGCCAGCCGGCGGAAGGGCTTTCCCCACGAGTCGACCGCCGATCAGTGGTTCGGTGAGGCGCAGTTCGAGAGCTACCGAATGCTCGGATACCACGAGGCGCTGGAGATGCTCAGCACCGCCGGCGAACGCGAGCTGACCGACGCAGAGCTCGAGGACCCGAGTCTGATCGAAGACCGCAACATCGAGAACGTCATCGGAGCCTTGAAGAGGACGTGGTACCCGCCGACCGCGGCCGCGGCCGGCTCGTTCACGCGCCACACCGAGAAGCTGGTGAGGATCTTCGACCAGCTTCGCGACAAGGACGGCTACGCCTTCCTCGACAAGGGTCTCTACCTCGAGGTCGACGACTGGATC
>JAHEKO010000508.1 GCA_024638355.1 Acidobacteriota bacterium | reverse complement strand
GCCCGCAAGTTCGACCGCATCGTCTCGGTCGAGATGTTCGAGCACATGCGCAACTACGAGATGCTGCTCGAGCGGCTCGCGGGGTGGCTCGAGCGCGACGGCAGCCTCTTCGTCCACATCTTCTGCCACCGCGCCGCGCCCTACTTCTTCGAGGACGAGGGGCCGGGCGACTGGATGGCGCGTCACTTCTTCACCGGCGGCCTGATGCCGTCGGAGCGGCTGCTCGACGAGTTCGCGGGGCCGCTGACCCTCGACCGGCGCTGGCGGATGAACGGCCGCCACTACCAGCGAACCGCGCTCGCCTGGCTCGACAACCTGGACCGCAACCGGCGTGAGATTCGCGCCCTCTTCGCGCGGGTCTACGGCGGCGACGCCGGCCGCTGGCTGCGCCGCTGGCGGATCTTCTTCCTGGCTTGCGCCGAGCTCTTCGGCTACCGCGACGGCGAAGAGTGGTTCATCTCCCACTCGCTCTGGAGACGGAGCGGGCGGCCCGAAAGAGAGGTACGACCATGACCGGCCTCAAGCTCTTGTTTGCCTTCGTTCTCCTGGGGATGCTGGCGGTGACCACGATCGCGACCCTCGACCGCGGCGTCTTCGAGGCCGCCGCCGACCTCTGGGACGATCCCTGGTTCCGGGCCACGCTGGCGGATGCCTACTTCGGATTTCTGGCGGTCTACGTCTGGATCGCCTATCGCGAAGGGAGCTGGGGGCGCCGCGTGCTCTGGTTCGTTCTGCTGATGGGGCTGGGGAACATCGCGATCGCGATCTACGTGCTGATCCAGCTCTTCCGGTTGCCACCGGACGCGAAGGTTCCGGATCTCCTCCTGAGACCGGAGGACCGGCGGTGATCGACTCGATCGCCGACTTCGCGCTGCCCGGGCTGGTCGCCGCCCTGCTGCTCACCACGCTCGTCTGGCTGCTGAGCCTGGTTCGGCGCAACGCGTCGATCATCGACATCTTCTGGGGGCTCGGCTTCGTCATGCTGGCCTGGCTCTATCGTGGTCAGGCGCCGCTCGAGTCCTTCCGCCAGACGCTGGTGCCGATTCTCGTGACCCTGTGGGGAGTGCGTCTCGCCGGCTACATCCTGTGGCGCAACTGGGGCGAGGGCGAGGACTACCGCTACGCCGCCATGCGCGAGAAGTGGGGCGCGCGCTTTCCGCTGCTCTCGCTCTTCATCGTCTTCTGGCTTCAGGGCGTCCTGTTCTGGATCGTCGCCATGCCGCTGCTCCAGATCCAGCTGTCGCGCACCCCGGCCGGCTGGACCTGGCTCGACGCCGTCGGCTGCCTCCTCTTCGCCGTGGGGCTCTTCTTCGAGGCGGTCGGCGACTACCAGCTCGCCCGTTTCAAGGCCGACCCCGCCAACCGGGGCAAAGTGATGGACAGCGGGCTGTGGCGCTACACGCGCCATCCCAACTACTTCGGCGACGCGGCCCTGTGGTGGGGGCTCGGCTGCTTCGCGCTGGCGACCCGGGGATCTCTGTGGACCCTGGTCGGTCCGGTTCTGATGAGCTTCCTGATCGTAAAGGTCTCGGGCGTCGCGCTGCTCGAGAAGGGACTCGGGGACACCAAGCCGAAGTACCGCGAGTACGTGCGCAAGACGAGCTCGTTTTTCCCCTGGCCGCCGCGCGACTAGCCTGGCTCTTGCGTCGGCGGTGGGGGGAGATCACCGTTCATCAGCTTGAGGAAGAGCCACGGGCGCCTCATGATCAGCCGGGCGATCGGTGGCGGCTGCGGTGGCTTCGGAACGCGGGTGCGGGCCGGCCAGGAGAACGGCAGGTCGACACGCTGCCCGGGCTCGCTCATCGAGGCCAGCGCCGTGAGCGAGGCCTCGAGCACCGCGCGCTGGCCGTCGGCGTCGCCGGGGAGCCCGAAGGGTACGCTTCCCGGAAAGCCGATTCCGACGACCCGCGGAGCGCCCGTGCCCGTCGCCAGCTCCGGGATCCAGGAATGGACGCCGGTGGCAACCCCGGCCTTCTCGATCACCCGCGCCACCAGTCCGACCGACCGGCAACAGAACGGTCAGACGGGAATCAGCAGAGCCAGGTCCACCTGGTCCGCGACCAGAGTCGCGGCGATCGCCGGCGCGGTCTCCTCCAGCAGGGTGCCGGTGCGCAGGACGTAGCCCATGATCGAGTAGTGGCGGGCGGCCGACGAGCCCACCACGCCGCGCCCGACCAGCTCGTCCAGCCGGCGCAAGGGCAAGAGGCAGTCGAGGTCCTCGGAGCCGGGCCGGGGATCGATGTGCAGGTGATAGACGCCCACCTCGCCGGTCGAGGTCTCCCGCGGTAGAACGCGGTGCGAGGGGTCTCCCCACCACGGGTCGCGGCGCTCGCCTTCCTGGTCGAAGGGCTCGTCGTCGAGGCGGGCGATGGCGGCCGTGGAGATCAACGCGACCCGAGCCTCGGCGAGCGGCTTGCCGAGCGCGGTCCACGGAATCGGATGGGGGCTGGGCTCCCGGGCGTCCCAGGCCCGCATGATCCGGCGGCTGGCGCCGTCGACGAACCGGTAGCCGTCGATCGATGTAGTGGAGTCCGGCATCGCCTTACCGTACCGCCTTCGCGCGCCGGCCGGCTCCCACGCCGACCTCGGCCGGCGGCGGCGATCCGGCCGGCTTCCGGGCGGCGGCCGACGGGAGAGGAATACGATCGAGAAAAGTCACCTTCGGCGGCATTCTAGTGCCGCACCGGGGCGGTTTTGGCCTATCCTCGATGGATGGACCGATCGGACGAGCCGAATCTGCCCTGGAGCCTCGAGCGGCACGCCGGCCTGGTCGACGAGCTGTTGGAGGTGCTCGGCCGCATGTTCGATCTCGAGTACGAGGTCGCGGGCAGCTCCCTACGGGCGACCATTCGGCTGAGGCTCGAACGACTCGCCGACAGACGGTCGCCAACCTGGGGCATGCAGGGCTCGATGACCGAGATCGCCCGGCAGAAGACCGGACCGCTGGAGTTCTTCTACCGACCGCATCTCTTCCCCGACATGGACGACGGCCTGCGGCTCGCCCACCAGCTGCAGTTCGA
>JAHEKO010000507.1 GCA_024638355.1 Acidobacteriota bacterium | reverse complement strand
ACGATCTCGGAGTTCGGCTACCGGGTTCCGAGCCCCGAGGGCAATCCCGAGGTCATCTTCCTCGGCGACTCGTTCACCTTCGGCACGGGCCTGCGCGACGAGGAGACCTTCGCCTACCTGTACTGTGCCGCCCGGCGGCTCTCCTGCGCCAACCTCGGCAGGGTCGGCACCGCGACGCACGAGCAGGTGGACATCCTGGCGCACGCGCTCGAAGCGCAAGGCTGGCGGCCCCGAACGGTCAAGCTGTTCGTGTTCGCCATGACCGGCTCGCTGATGAGCGGCAACGACCTGCTCGGCAACCTGAACTACGAGGTCCGGCGCGAGGGCGAGGCCGGCGGCGGCAAGCAGGCCGCGCCCGAGAAGAAGAAGCTCCGAGCCGTGGTGGGCGCCGACGAGCTGATTCTGCGCCACTCGAACCTGGCGCGCTGGCTCAAGCTCGCTCTGGGGCCGACATTCAAGAGCCTTTTCTGGCCGAGCGCCGGTGAGGCGGAGCTGGAGGCGTCGCTACTTGCCACCCGGCGTGCGCTCTCGCGTTTCGACGCGCTGAGCGAGCGGTATGGCTTCGCGTACGAGATCTACCTGCTGCACCCGGTCGCCGACCTCCTGCGCGGGACGCACGACGACACGCTCCACGAGCTTCAGCGGATCCTCCCCGATCCGACGATGAAAGTGATCGCGACCGCGCCGCTCTATCTGGCGGACCCCCAGGCGTTCTACTACTCGATCGACGGCCACCTGAACACCGCGGGCAGCCGGGCCCTCGCGGAGATGCTCATCGCAGCGCGCTCGGCCGACTCCGCTCCCACACCACCCGCCGGCGAAGGGGCGTGAGCCACTGTGGGCTGAGACCCGCTTCGTGCTAGCCTTTGTGGAAACTATCGACGCACCGGGTCGATTAGGCTGGTCTCCCCAGCAGAGGCGACTCCCCGCCGATCCTCCATTTGGTGCACGACTAGCAAAGGCACAGAGGAGACCCAAGATGGACATCAAGATCTTTGTCGGTAACCTACCCTTCAGCGCCACGGACGAAGAGGTCCGCGAGCTCTTCGCGCCGCACGGCGACGTGTCCAAGGTCACGCTGGTGACCGACCGGCACACCGGGCAGCCGCGCGGCTTCGGCTTCGTCGAGATGGAGGCCGACGGCGGCCGGAAGGCGATCGCCGAGCTCAATGGCAAGGACTTCGGCGGCCGGCCCCTCCGCGTCGACGAGGCGCACAGCAAGTAGTCGCGAGCGTCGGCGCTCAGCCGCCGAGCTGGACCAGCTTGTCCGACTGGATACGCCGCGCGTCGGCGTCGTCCACGTAGTCGCTGTGGCACGAGGCCTTGGCGTCGTCCGCGTCGACGACGGCCGCCCGCGTCTTGTCCGCCAGGCGATGAATCTCCTCGGGTGACAGCACGCCGCGCTGCTCGAGGATGCGGCGCTGCTCCGGGGTCAGCGCCTCCGACGGCCTGGCGCGATCCCAGGCGTAGGCCTCGTCCTTGCCCGAGGCGAACTCCTGGATCTCCTTCGAGATCCGCACGCTGCACCAGTCGTGGCCGCACATGGCGCAGAAGTCTGTGTCGACGTCCAGGTCCTCGTCGTGAAACGCCCGTGCCAGATCGGGGTCGAAGGAGAGGTCGAAGTGCTTCTCCCAGTGGAGCGCGGCTCGCGCCCGGGTCAGCTCGTCGTCCCAATCGCGGCTGCCCGGGATGCCGAGCGCGACGTCGGCGGCGTGGGCGGCGATCTTGTAGGCCACGCAGCCCTGCTTGACGTCGTCCTTCTTGGGCAGCCCGAGGTGCTCCTTGGGGGTCACGTAACAGAGCATGGCGGCGCCGTGGTAGCCGGCGGCGGTGGCGCCGATCGCCGAGGTGATGTGGTCGTAGCCGGGGAAGACGTCGGTCACCAGCGGCCCGAGCACGTAGAACGGCGCGCCGTGGCAGAGGCGCCGCTGGAGCTTCATGTTGTACTCGATCTGGTCGAACGGCACGTGACCGGGGCCTTCGACCATGACCTGGACCCCGTGCCGCCAGGCGCGCTCGGTGAGCTCGCCGATGGTATCGAGCTCGGCGAGCTGGGCGCGGTCGGTCGCGTCCGCCAGACCGCCGGGCCGCAGGCCGTCGCCGATCGAGAACGACACGTCGTGGCGCCGCAGGATCTGGCAGATCTCATCCCACAGCTCGTACATCGGGTTCTCGGCGCCGTGATCGAGCATCCACTTGGCCAGCAGGGAGCCGCCGCGCGAGACGATGCCGATGAGCCGCTCCTTGACCAGCGGCAGGTGGGCGCGCAGCACCCCGGCGTGGATGGTGAAGTAGTCGACGCCCTGGGCCGCCTGATGCTCGAGGGTGTCGAGGATGACCTCGGCATCGAGATCCTCGAGCCGCCGACCGATGATCATCGAGTAGATCGGCACGGTGCCGATCGGCACCGTCGAGTGGCGCAGGATCGCCTCGCGGCAGGCGTCGAGATCGCCGCCGGTCGACAGGTCCATCACCGTGTCGGCGCCCCAGCGCTCGGCCCAGCGCAGCTTCTCCACCTCTTCGTCGGTGCCCGACGACACCGGCGAGGCGCCCATGTTGGCGTTGACCTTGGTGGTCGCGGCCCGGCCGATCGCCATCGGGTCGAGCCGGTAGCCTAGGTGCGTCTTGTTGGCCGGGAGGATCATGCGTCCGGCGGCGACCTCGTCGCGGACCTCGGCGGCCGTCAGATGCGGCTCGCGCTCGGCGACCCGCGCCGCCTCCGGAGTGACGATGCCCAGCCGCGCCGACTCGAGCTGGGTCACCGGCGCGAAGCCGGGGTCGGCCGGCACCGCGCGGATCGGCCGGTCGCCCTGATTGTGGCCCCGGCAGCCGTCGGGATGCTCCTCGATCGTCCAGCCCTCGGGCAGGAAGTCCCACGCGGTATGCGGCGACGGCGCGGGCATTCCCGGCGTGTCGGGCGAGGCGAAGGTCAGCGCGCCGCCGACGTCGGCGGCGCGAGCGAACGAGCCGGGCGTGGTGCCGGCGGCGGTGCTCGACGGGTTGTGCGCGCCCACCGTCGGCGG
The DNA here is from genome assembly GCA_024638355.1 of Acidobacteriota bacterium. Taxonomy (GTDB): domain Bacteria; phylum Acidobacteriota; class Thermoanaerobaculia; order Multivoradales; family JAHEKO01; genus JAHEKO01. Next base: position 6 of record JAHEKO010000507.1, on the reverse strand, counting down.
GTCGAA
>JAHEKO010000069.1:8451-12165 GCA_024638355.1 Acidobacteriota bacterium | reverse complement strand
TTGAGGAGCCGGCCGCGACCGCCCTTCATGCCCAACTGGGTGTTGTGAATGACGACTTCCGCGGGTAGCTCCATAGCCTCTACTCCTCCCGACTACTCCTCTATGTGACCCTGCTCCCGATACTCCTTGAGCTTTCGCTGCAGCGTGCGCAGGCCGATGCCGAGGGTCTTGGCCGCGTCGACCCGGCGGCCGCGGGTCAGCTCGAGGGTCTCCAGGATGGCGCGCCGCTCGATCTCGGCCATGGTGCGGGGCGTGCCCGAGAGATTCTGAACGGGCCCGCCCGAAATCGGGCCGCGGGCGCCCTCGCGCAGATCGCTCGGCAGATCCGCCGGCTCGATCACATCGCCGCGGTGGAAGACGACGACCGACTCGAGCACGTTCTTGAGCTCACGCACGTTGCCGGGCCACGGGTAGCGCGCCAACACCTCCGCTGCCTCGTTCGAGAGGGTCTTCGGGTTGGCGCCGTGCTCGCGGCAGAACACCTCGAGGAAGTGCTCGGTGAGAAGCGCCAGGTCGCCGCTGCGGTCGCGCAGCGGCGGAACCTCGAGGCGCACGACCTTGAGGCGATAGTAGAGATCTTCCCGAAAGCGCCCCTCCGCGACCTCCTTCTCCAGGTCGCGGTTGGTGGCCGCGAGCAGGCGAAAGTCGACGTCGATCATCTCGCTGCCTCCGACTCGCATCACCTGCCGCTCTTCGAGCACGCGCAGCAGCTTGACCTGGAGCTCGGGGTAGAGCTCGCTGATCTCGTCGAGAAAGAGGGTGCCGCCGTGGGCGAGCTGGAACTTGCCGATCTTGCGGTTGACGGCGCCGGTGAAGGCGCCTCGCTCGTGGCCGAAGAGCTCGCTCTCGAGGATGTCCGACGGGATGGCGCCGCAGTTCAGCGCGAGGAAGCGCTCGTCGCGCCGCGGGCTGGCGTGGTGCAGAGCATGGGCGACCAGCTCCTTGCCGGTGCCGCTGTCGCCGACGATCAGCACGCTCGAGCGCGTCGGTGCCACCAGGCGCATCTGGTCGTAGAGCTTCTCCATCACCGGCGAGCTGCCGATGATGCTCTCGAAGCCCCACTTCTTGTCGAGCATCTGTCGGAGGGTGGTCACCTCCTCGCGCAGCTCCTTGTTCTCGAGAAGATTCGCCACCCGCTGGCGTAGCTCGTAAAGGTCCACCGGCTTCGTCAGGTAGTCGTCGGCACCGACGCGCATCGCTTCGACCGCGTTCTCGATCGAGCCGTAGCCGGTGACCAGGATCACCGCCAGGTCGATGCCGCGCGCCCGCACCGTGCTGAGGAACTCGAGGCCGTCGGTACCCGGCATCTTGAGATCGCAGATCGCCAGCCGCGTCTCCTCGTGGTCCTGCAAGAAGCGCAGCGCCTTGTCGGCGTCGTCGAAGGTCTGGACCCGCAGGCCGGCCTTGTCCAGCGCCATCGCCATCGACTCGCGGGAGCCCGCCTCGTCGTCGATTACGAGAATCCGCGGTCGAACGCCTTCAGCCATGACCAGGCCATTCTGGCACAGAATAGAGCCCTCACATGACTTCCACTCCAGCCGACTCGAACCGCGACGCCGACGCGTCGGAGTCGCTCGACGCCGTCGTCGAGCGGGTCGTCTTCGAGTCCGAGGAGAGCGGCTGGGGCGTGCTGCGGGTCCGTCGTCCGGACAGCATCACCTCGACGGCCGTGGGCCGCCTCTTCGGCCTCCGCCCGGGCGAGCGCGTCCGTTTCGCCGGCGCCTGGGTGGAGGACCGCAAGTACGGCAAACAGTTCCGCGTCGCTTCCTACTTGAGCCTGCTGCCCGCTACCCTGGAGGGAATCCGGCGCTACCTCGGCTCCGGCCTGGTGCCCGGGATCGGGCCGGTGATGGCCGAGCGGCTGGTGGAGGCGTTCGGCCTGGACACCCTCGAGGTGATCGAGAACGATCCCGACCGGCTCGGCCAGGTGCGGGGTATCGGGCCGAAGCGAAGCCGGCAGATCCGGCAGGCCTGGCGGGAGCAGCGCGCAGTGCGCGATGCCATGGTCTTCCTGCAAGGTCACGGTCTCTCGGCGGCGCATGCAATTCGGGTGTGCCGAGCCTACGGCGAGGCCGCGGTCCAGGTGGTACGCGGCAACCCGTTTCGCCTCGCCGAGGACGTCTTCGGCATCGGCTTCTCCACCGCCGACCGCATCGCCTCGAGCCTGGGCGTGCCGGTCGACGCGCCGCAACGGGCGCAGGCGGGACTGCTCTTCGTGCTCGGTCAAGCGAGCGACCAGGGCCATGTCTACCTGCCCAGGAACCGCCTGCTGGAGCTCGCGCGCGAGCTGCTTTCGGTCGACGAGAAGCTGCTCGCCACGGCCGCCGATCAGCTGATCGCGAGCGAGGCGCTGGTCGCCGCCGGCTCGGACAGCGAAGCGCCCGTCTACCTGCCCGAGCTCCACGCGGCGGAGGTCGGCGTCGCCCACCGGCTGCGTGAGCTGGGGCTCGCCCCGATCGCCGGGCCGCCGATCGACGTCGAGCGCGCTCTCGCCTGGGTCGAGAGCCGGCAGCGGCTCGCGCTCGCCGAGTTCCAGCGTCAGGCCGTGCGCCAGGCGATCCGCGACAAGGTCCACGTGATCACCGGCGGCCCGGGCACCGGCAAGACGACCCTGGTGCGCTCGCTCACGCGTATCTTCGGCAAGAAGGGGCTGCGCCTGAGCCTCTGCGCGCCGACCGGGCGAGCGGCCAAGCGCCTCGCCGAGGCCACCGGCGAGGAGGCGCGCACGATCCACCGGCTGCTGGAGTACGACCCGCGGCGGGGCGGCTTCCAGCGCACGGCCGACACGCCACTCGACAGCGACGTGATCATCGTCGACGAGACGTCGATGGTCGACACCTCCCTCGCCTACCACCTGCTGCAGGCGGTACCGGACGGGGCGCGGCTGATCCTGGTCGGCGACGTCGACCAGCTCGCCTCGGTCGGGCCCGGGAAGGTGCTCGAGGAGCTGATCCGCTCGGACCGCCTACCGGTCACGCGCTTGACCGAGATCTTCCGCCAGGCGGAAGAGAGCCGAATCGTGCTCAACGCGCACCGGATCCACCGCGGCGAGATGCCCGAGCTGCCGCGCGAAGGGCGCGACTCCGACTTCTTCTTCTTTCATCGCCAGGAGCCCGAGGAGGTCCTCGACACCCTCGTCCATCTGGTCACCGAGCGGGTGCCACGCGGTTTCGCCATCGACCCCCTTACCGATCTACAGGTTCTGAGCCCAATGCGGCGCGGCCTGCTTGGGGCGGACCAGCTGAACGTCGAGCTTCAGCGGCGGCTGAATCCGGCCGGCCGCGGCGCCGAGGGGCTGAGGCGGCTCCGCGACGGCGACCGGGTGATGCAGATCCGCAACAACTACGAGCTCGAGGTCTTCAACGGCGATATCGGCCGCGTCACGCGGCTGGCGGAGCGCGACCGCGAGCTCGAGGTCACCTTCGACGGCCGCGCCGTGACCTACCGCTTCGACGACCAGGACGAGCTCGCGCTCGCCTACGCCTGCTCGGTGCACAAGGCTCAGGGCTCGGAGTATCCGTGTGTGGTCATGCCCGTCCACACCCAGCACTACGTCATGCTGCAGCGGAATCTGCTCTACACGGCCGTCACCCGCGCCTCGCGACTCCTCATCCTGGTCGGCGACCGGCGCGCCCTCGGCGTGGCGGTGCGCAACGATCGCCAGCAGCAGAGACACACGCGCCTGGGCGAGCTGCTGCGCGCCTGGCCCTAATT